>CBQVAZ010000833.1:0-1824 GCA_967720205.1 uncultured Gemmatimonadaceae bacterium
ACTGGCGAATACAACCCGGCCGGCCGACTACCGATCACGTTTCCGATGGCGGAAGGTCAGCTCCCGCTCGTGTACAACCACAAACCGACGGGACGCGGTGATGATTACGTCGACCTCACGGGCCACCCGTTATTCCCGTTCGGCTTCGGCCTGAGCTACACGAGCTTCGAGTACTCGGACCTAACGATTGCACCGGGAACGATAGACCCGGCCGGCACCAGCCTCGTGACATGTCGCGTGAAGAACACGGGCTCACGAGCCGGAGACGAAGTCGTGCAGCTATACGTGCGCGACGTTCTCGCGTCGACGGCGCGGCCGATCATGGCGCTCAAGGGCTTCGCGCGGGTGCACCTCGCGCCGGGCGAGACGAAGCAGGTATCGTTTACGCTCACACCGGAGCACCTGAGCATGCTCGACGCTGACATGCGGGATGTCGTCGAACCGGGAACATTTCGCGTCCTCATCGGCGCGTCGTCGCGTGACATCCGGTTGCGCGGCGATTTGCTCGTTAGGTGAGAAGTCTCGCATGAGCGATCACCTCGTCTCACGCCGTCATTTTCTCGGAACGGCTGCTGGCGCGCTGGTTGCCTCCCGTCTGCCGTTCGACTTAGGGGCGCGGCCGCTGCCATCCCCGGCGCAGCTCGAGTGGCAGCGCGACGAGTTGGCGATCTTCATTCACTTTGGCGTCAACACATTTACGAATCGTGAATGGGGTGATGGGACGGAGAGCCCGAGCATCTTCGCGCCGAATCGTTTGGACGCACGTCAATGGGCACGATCCGCCAGGGCCGCTGGGTTCCGCGCGATGGTCCTGACCGCGAAGCATCACGACGGCTTTTGTCTGTGGCCGAGCAAGACGACGCGCCACTCAGTGGCATCGAGCCCGTGGCGCGGCGGAGCAGGGGACGTCGTGCGCGAGTTCGTTGATGCCTGCCGGGCGGAAGGGCTCAAGGCCGGTCTTTATCTGTCGCCGTGGGACAGGCACGAGCCGTCATACGGCGACTCGCCGCGCTACAACGACCTCTATTGCGACCAACTCACCGAGCTGCTCACGCAGTACGGATCGATCAGCGAAGTGTGGTTCGACGGCGCGAACGGCGAAGGGCCTAACGGGAAACGGCAGGTGTACGACTGGCCGCGTGTCTGGGGTCTCGTGCGCAAGCTGCAGCCTAACGCCGTCATGTTCTCGGATGCCGGACCGGACATCCGCTGGATCGGGAACGAGCGCGGTGCCGCTGGGACCACGAACTGGTCCACCGTGGACCCGAGGATCGTGACGTATCCCGGCATGGAGGGCGACGAGGTGATGCGCTCGCTGCAGAACGGCGACGCCGAGGGCAGTGTTTGGCGTCCGGGTGAGACTGACGTTTCGATTCGCCCCGGATGGTTTTACCACCCCGCTGAAGATTCGAAAGTGAAGTCCGTGGACGACCTGGTGCAGCTCTACTTCACGTCAGTCGGCCGCAACTCGAAGCTCCTGCTGAATGTGCCGCCGACGCCACACGGTCTGCTGCACGACACGGACGTGGCGAATTTGGCCGGCATGCGGCAACGGTTAGGCGCACTCTTCGCGGCGGACGTGGCATCGCGAGCGCGAGTCGATTGGCGCGCGAACGGTCCGCGCAGCGGCACCGTGGAGATCGATCTCAGACGATCGATGTCGCTGGGAGTCGCGCGTTTGGAAGAAGGCATCGAGCGCGGCCAAATCGTGGCTCGCTATACGCTCCAGGCGCAGGTGGGTGATTCGTGGCGCGAGCTGGCCAGCGGAACCACAATCGGCTATTGCAAGCTCGACCGATTCGAGCCAGTTACCACTCGCCGCGT
>CBQVAZ010000834.1:0-1823 GCA_967720205.1 uncultured Gemmatimonadaceae bacterium
AGGCTCCCCCAGCATTGGCAGCAACGACGATGCTGATGCACGCTGGAACAACGAAGTTGCGCTTGTCCGCACCAACCGAGATGGCGACGGCACCGAGCACGAGCGCTGTTGTGAGATTATCGGCCAGTGGCGACATGCAAAACGCCAGAGCGCCAGTAGCCCAAAAGACACCGCGATAGGTGAGACCGCGCTTGATGAGCCAGGCGCGCAACACGTCGAAGACCTGCCGCTCTTCGAGCGTGTGGACGTAGCTGACAGCTGCCAAAATGAAGAGGAAGAGTTCTGCATATTCGATCACGCTCTCGCGCAGCTTCTCTTCGACGACCGTGGCGTCTACCGGCGATATCGCTGCGAGTATCCAGAGTACACCCGCCGCGACGATCATCGGGATCGACTTTCGGAGGCGCGTTTTGTCCTCGTAAATGACGAGGACGTAGCTGAGCACGAAGAAGATGAGAGCGGCCCACGCGGTCCAATGGTGCACGGCCTGCGACTCGCCGGCGGCTTGAGCGAACGCGGCTGATGGAGGCAATACGGCGCTCAGCATCGCGATCATGGCCGTCCAGTCTCCGTGGGCTGACGTGGCGGGCTACTTCTTTGCTGTCGCAGCGCCTGCAAACGAACGAGGCGCCCAGGGGTGTCGCAAGGCAGAGTCACTCTTCGTTGAGTCTTCCGTAGGATCCGAATCCCTCGCTGACCGCCCGTCGCTCGCGCCACTCCGCCCTCAATATGCGCAACGTCAAACTGGCCCTCCGGACGCTCGCAAAGTCCCCGTTCGTCACCGCCGTCGCGGTTCTCTCACTGGCACTCGGGATCGGCGCGAATGCGGCGATTTTCTCGCTGTTCGAGCAGCTATTACTTCGCTCGGTGCCGGCCGTTGAGCCGGGGAAACTCGTCAACCTCGCGGCGCCGGGACCCAAGCCGGGCAGCCAGTCGTGCGGCCAGGCTGGAAGCTGCGAGGACGTCTTCAGCTATCCGATGTTCCGCGACCTCGAGAAAGCGCAGACAGCATTCAGCGGGCTCGCGGCGCATCGTTCGATTGGTATCAGCTTTGCCGTCCGCAAAAAGACCCAGGGCGGTGAAGCAATGCTGGTATCGGGATCGTACTTCCCCGTGCTCGGGCTCACGCCTGCGTTAGGCAGGCTCTTGACCCCGGCGGACGACCAGACGATCGGCGCGAATTTCGTTGCTGTGTTGAGCTACAGCTATTGGGAGACGCAGCTGGGCCTCGACCGCTCCGTGCTCAACGAGCAGATGGTGATCAATGGACAGTCATTCACCGTCGTTGGCGTGGCGCCGCGCGGTTTCCGCGGCACGACAGTCGGAACGAACGCGGATGTATTCGTTCCCATCAGCATGCATAAGGTGCTTTCGCCACGCTCGACCGCAGTAACTAATCGCGCCAGCTACTGGATCTACGTCTTCGGCCGACTCAAGCCTAACGTGACGATCGAGCAGGCGCAGAAGGCCATCAACCTCGTCTACAATCCCATTGTCAACGACGTGGAAGCGCCGCTGCAACAAGGGATGAGCGATCAGACGATGAAGTTGTTCAAGGCGAAGCGGATCACGCTGACTGAGGGCCGGCGCGGTCAATCGAGCATGCATCAGGAAGCCAAGACGCCGTTGGCGATGCTGTTCGCCGTGACCGGAATCGTGCTGCTCATCGCGTGTGCTAACATCGCGAACCTTCTTCTCGCCCGCGGCGCCGGGCGTGCGACAGAAATGGCCGTTCGCCTCTCGCTCGGCGCGCAACGGCGCCACGTCCTCGCACAGCTCCTCACCGAATCGGTCACTCTAGCGTTGGTCGCTGGTGTCGTGAG
>CBQVAZ010000835.1:0-1812 GCA_967720205.1 uncultured Gemmatimonadaceae bacterium
AATCAACGGGCGTCTCGAGGTCGCGATCGGACTCGAGACGATCCATCCCGAAGCCGCGGCGAGACTCAACAAACGGCTCGAGCTAGCCACGTTCGATCGTGCGGCGACCTTCCTTGTGGAAAACGAGATCGATCTGCGCGTCTTCGTGCTGCTCGGGGCGCCGCACGTTCCGGCCGATGAGTCCATTGAATGGACGGTGCGCACTGCAGAATATGCGGTGCGTCGAGGGGCCTCGGTCGTGTCGATCATTCCCGTGCGCGGCGGGCATGGCGAACTGGAGCGGCTTCAGTCGTTAGGGCTGTTCACTCCGCCCACGCTGTTGCAGCTGGAGGCTTCACTCGATCGGTGCCTAACGTTTGCTCCAAGCGTCGTCTCCGCCGATCTCTGGGACATCGATCGTCTCGTCGACTGTGCGGCGTGCGGCGCTGCGCGCATCGAGCGGCTGCGGCGCATCAACGTGACAGGGCGTTCTGAGCCCGCGATTGCGTGTTCCGTCTGTTAACGGGGTCAGACTCCAGGATAGATGACTGAGCGTTGTGAGATTGCAGTCGTCGGCAGTGGTTTTGCGGGCTCGCTCATGGCGCGCGTGCTCGCTGTCCTGGGTTACGACGTCATGCTGCTGGAACGCGGGAAACATCCGCGCTTCGCGATCGGTGAATCGACAACCCCGCTAGCCAACCTCTCGCTCGAGCGCCTGGCGCGACGATACGGTCTGGCTGATTGCTATCAACTGGCAGCTCACGGACGTTGGCTAGAGCATTTTCCCGAGCTGCGGCGAGGGCTCAAGCGCGGGTTCACGTTCTATCGACATCATCCGGGCGAAGCGTTCGCGAATCGTGGTCTGGATTCCGAACGGCTGCTCGTTGCGGCAAGTCCGCACGCCGGCGTGGCGGACTCGCATTGGGTTCGCGCCGATGTGGATCATCATTTCGTCCGTCAGGCGATCGACTCGGGCGTGGAATACCGCGACCGGATGGAACTGACGAACGTCGAGATCGGCGCCAGCGATCTCCGCCTAACGGGCAAGCGGGACCGCACGCCGTTCGAGCTGCGCGCCGATTTCATCATCGATGCATCGGGTCCAGGCGGCTTTCTGGCGCGGCAGCTCTCGATCCCCTCTGGGCTGGAGCGCACGGCGACCCATTCCGCGCTCGTCTTCAGTCACTTCGAGGGCGTGCGCCTAACGCCTGAGGTCACGCCGCATCTCCCTGAAGGGCCGTATCCAGACGACTGGGCGGCCGTGCATCACCTGATCGACGAAGGATGGATGTACAGTCTGCGCTTCGACGACGGCGTCACGAGCGCGGGATTCGCGCTGACGCCGAGCGGTCTCGCGGCTTTGAAGATGGCCGATCCAATAGACGCCTCGGCTCTGTGGTACACGCTACTCGAGCGCTATCCGTCGATCGGACGCGCGTTTGGCGATGCGCGGCCGCTCATGCCGATCGCGTTTCAGCCGCGAATCCAACATCGCCTAACGCAAGCCGTCGGTGACCGCTGGGCGCTGCTGCCGCATGCGTACGCTTTCGTCGACCCGCTATTCTCTACCGGCATCGCGTGGGGGCTGCGCGCTATCGAGCGACTCGGGCTGATCTTCGAGTCAGCGGCGCGTACTCGCCGGCTCCCTGAGCGCGACCAGCTCGATCGCTACCAAGCGCTCTTGAGCGCCGAGGCCGATCAGATCGATCGGCTCGTCGCCGGCGCATACGACGCGATGGCTCACTTCGATCTCTTCGCGGCCCACGCGATGATCTATTTCGCGATCGTATCGTACGCCGAGACAAAGCAGCGCCTGGCAGCCTCTGATTTAGT
>CBQVAZ010000836.1:0-1811 GCA_967720205.1 uncultured Gemmatimonadaceae bacterium
ATCGAATCATCCGCGCTAGAGAGAGTCGGCGCGCGTTTCTCAAAGCCGGTGCGCTGACAGCCCTGGCTGGTGGCGTGTTGGCAGCGTGCGATCAAAAGTCGGAAGCTCAGGTCGTGAGCAAAAAAGCTGCGACTGATAGCGATCAATCAGGCGGCAGCATGGCAGCGCATCCAGTGACACCGACTGCCGCAAATGCCGCGGAACAGATGGACCGCATGCATGAAGCGGGAATCAAGGCGTTTCCCGCAAAAACCGCTGGCAAGGGCAACCAGCTGTTGGAGCCAAAAGTGGTTGGCGGTGTGAAGGTCTTCGAGCTGACGGCTCGCGCTCTCAAGTGGGAGACGAGTCCGGGATTCAGCGTCGATGCATGGGCGTACAACGATCAGGTTCCCGGACCACAAATCCGCGTGCGCGAGGGTGATCGCGTGCGCGTGGTTCTCAAGAACGAGCTGTCCGAGTCCACGGCGATCCACTTTCACGGACTGGAGCTCCCGAACGACATGGACGGCGTGCCGTTCATCACGCAACCGCCGGTCAAGCCCGGCGAGTCGTTCACATATGAGTTCACGGTGCCTAACGCGGGCTCGCACATGTACCACTCGCACCACAACGCGGCCATACAGGTCGGCATGGGACTCCTCGGCGCCTTCATCGTGGAGCCCAAGTCGCCGCGCGCCATCGAGCGCGTGGACGTCGACTACGTGATGGTCCTGAACGACGGAAGCCACGGCTATACACTGAACGGCAAAGGCTTCCCAGCGACCGAGCCACTCGTTGCGAAACTCGGTCAGAAGGTGCGCATTCGCTTTATGAACGAAGGGCTCATGATTCACCCGATGCACCTGCATGGCATGCACATGACGGTCATCGATAAGGATGGGTGGCCGCAGCCCGCGCCGTGGAAGTGCGACACGCTGAACATCGCGCCGGGTGAGCGTTGGGACGTGATCGTGAATTGCACGATGCCGGGAACGTGGGCGTTCCATTGCCACATCCTGCCGCATGCGGAGTCACAGCACGGAATGATCGGGATGGTGACGGCGCTCGTGGTGCAGAAGTGAGGTGACGTTAGGTGGCACCTGCTCCGCGATGAGAGCGGGTGCCGCCGGGGAGGTCTTTGTGAAGTTGCCCTTCACGGTGGATCAGTTCTTCGAAGTATTTCGCCGGTACAACGAGGCGGTCTGGCCGGCGCAGTGGGTTCTCCTGGCGCTCGCGCTCGTCGCTATCGCCGGCGCCCTTCGCGCGACGCCACGCACGTCAAGGATTGTCAGCGCGATTCTCTCATGTCTCTGGCTCTGGATGGCGATCGCGTACCACATCGCCTTCTTCTCCAAGATCAATCGCGCCGCGCTGATCTTCGGAGCGCTGTTCGTCGTTCAAGGTATTCTCCTTTTGCCTCTGGGCGCTCACAAGGAGACTGTTCGATTCCAGCTGCGGCGGGATCTTGCCGGAATGCTGGGTGCGATGCTTGTGATTTACGCGCTCGTCGTCTACCCCGCGTTAGGCGTAGCCTTTGGCCGCACGTATCCCACGTTGCCGACGTTCGGCCTGCCCTGTCCCACGACGATCTTCACGCTCGGATTGCTGCTGTGGACAGGTCCTACAATGCCCCGTCGCGTTCTCGTGATTCCGTTGTTGTGGACAGCCATCGGATCCACAGCCGCGCTGCTGCTAGCAGTACGTGAGGATTTCGGTCTCGCCGTCGCGGGCTTGATTGTCGTGAGCGTGCTCCTGCGCGAAAGGCGTGGCGATCGCCCGAGACTCGCGACTGCACGCGGTCTGCCATCCGCAGCGGACGTGCTCCCATGATC
>CBQVAZ010000837.1:0-1798 GCA_967720205.1 uncultured Gemmatimonadaceae bacterium
TCGCCTCACCGCCCGCCGTGTTCCACGGTGCCGTCGCCGCAGGCCTCGGCGTAGCCAAGGACCCGCGGGACAGCAGTGTGATCGCGCTGCCGATCGAGGCGCAGTTGTCCTGGCGACCGATCCCATGGGCCGGACTGGGAGCGCGCGTCTTCGCGAACCTGAACAGGCTTACGAACTTTGGAGGCGTGACACTGGTCCTCCAACTCGGCCGACTTCGCCAGTGACGCTCGTTAGGCGCCGGTCCTACGATTTCAGCGGCCGACGCCGCGCAGTGCGTGCCGACGGTTCGGCTCTTTGCTGAGCGTCGCGCGATACTCCGTGATCGCCTCGGCGGGTCGCTTGAGCTCCACGAGCATGTCGCCGAGCAGCTCCCGCGCGGGCTTTAGCGGACCAGGTGTCGTGGCCGCCTTCTCCGTTGCATCCTCGCGCGTGGCGGCTTCACGCATGAGGCGGAGCGCGTCTTCTTCCCGACGCTGGGCGAGGGCGAGCCAGGCCTGAGCCGCGAGGTGCTGGATGGCCACCTGTTCTGCCCAATACACTTCATTCTTCGCGCTCAGCGCCTGCTGAATCGACGCGAGTGAGTCGACAGCCGTCTGTGCGGTTGCCGCGTCACCCAGATGTGACGCGCCTAACGCGCGCGCGAAGTACGTCATCGCCTCCGTGTACGGAAACGGGGTCGCCTTGGGCTCGAGGGCTGCGGCCTCTTTCCAGGCGCCGCGCTCCAGAGCCCAGCGCGCCGGAATGGCGGCCATCGCGAAAAACCCCGCAGACGGCGGCGCGGCGCCGGTAATGGCCGTGGGATCGAAGCGTGCCGCGATCGCAGGAAGCGAGTCGAGAATCGCCTTTGCGTCGGATTCCCTCCCCAGCTGCAAGTAGGCGTACATGCGGTAGTCGGCGGCGTGCAATGCTTCTCCAATCGAACCGCTGCCTAACGCGACGCTCATGGACTGCCGGTTCGCGTCCACCGACTCCTGCCACATGCCGACGCGTGTGAACGTGTGAGACGGCATGTGCAACGCGTGGGCCGCTGACGGCGCGATGCTCGCGTATCGCTTGGCGGCGGCGCGAGCCTTGTCGGCGAGAGGCGGATAGTCGTACGTGTGGATGATGTAGTGCGCGAGCCCGGGGTGATTCGGCTGCGCAGCCCAGAGCGGCTCGAGGATGCTGCCGGCTTTGAGCTGGTTCGCGTACGTCTTGTCCGAAGGTGGTGCGGCCGCGGTGATCGCGAGCGCGTAGAAGATCTTGGCCTCGGTATCTGCCGGCTGCTGCCTAACGAGGTCGTTCATGGCGCGCTCGTAGGCGAGGACGCGCGTGCGTTGATCCTTGTTCTCGAAGTCGTTGTAGAGCTGGCTGACGGCGTTGATATAGCCGCGCTCGCGCTCGCTCACGCGATCGGCGAGACGCTGCGCGGCGTCGCTGGCCTGTTTGCCTTGCTGCAGCAGCGTGACTGGCCGTGTTCCGGGGACCATCGGATTGGTCCAGCGACTGAGCGCGATTCCCCAGTACGCCATCGCGCAGCTGGAGTCGGCCGCGATGACTTCGTTGAACGCGCGAATAGACGAGCCGAATTCAAAGGAATGCAGCAACGCGACGGCGCGATTGAATGGCGGCGCTACGGCGGGGCTGCACGAGGTGGCGAAGTGAACCGTGCCCAGCTTTTCTTGCGGGTGAGCGTGTTGCTGCGCGTACGCGAACGCGGGGAGAGTAGAAAGAAGTGCGATCGCGGCGAGTGATGCAGGTGTCATCGGCGCTCCCGGTTGATTGCCCGCTGAGGCATCAGTGGCCTATCAGTCCGATT
>CBQVAZ010000838.1:0-1798 GCA_967720205.1 uncultured Gemmatimonadaceae bacterium
ATATACGCACTTCCGTCAACCGCTTGAGTCCGTGGAGGCCAAATTGTCGTCTGATGTCGTTAGCTGGAAAGAGCATTTTGCCGCGGATTTACGCGGCACATCGATTTGGACTCTTCTAGTAGTCTCGGTATTGAGCGTCGTTTTTTGCACGCCGCGGGAGCCGGCAACGTCTCGTGCCGACACAACGAGAGCTCTCATGTCAACTGGATGGATCGACGCGACGGCCACGCTCGATCCGGCGGCGACACCAGTGTACGAAGGCGACGCGCCGATGAAGTTCGAGTTCCTCAAGGACATGCGCAAAGGCGACGGCTTCACGCTCTCGGTGTATTCGTTAGGCGCTCACAGCGGCACACACATCGACGCACCGATGCATTTCCTGCGCGATGGCGCAGCGATAGATCGCGTAGCGATCGAGCCGTTCATCGGACCGGCGCGTGTGATCGACATTCCCGACAGCGTGCAGGCGATCGACGCGGCGGAGCTCAACCGGCACGAGTGGCGCGGTGTGCCGCGAGTGATCTTCCGCACGCGCAGCGCGCTGCGCGGCTGGATGTCGTCGCCCACCTTTCATCGCGATTTCGCCTACATCGCCCCCGACGCGGCGCAGCTGCTTGCTGATGCCGGAGTTGTTCTCGTCGGCATCGACTACATCTCCGCCGAGCAATTCGGTGCGCCGGCGCCGAGGACGCACCAGATTCTGCTCGGCAAGGGGATTCCCATTGTCGAGGGGATGTCGTTGGACAATGTGAGCGCAGGCGACTACGACCTGGTCGTGTTGCCGATGAAAGTGGCAGGGCACGAAGGTGCACCTGCTCGCGCGATTTTGCAGAAGCGCAACCGTTAGGCTATCGCTGATTGCGACTGCACAGTAAACGCATCGTTCGGTCGGAGGTGCAACAATGAGAGACTGTTCAATCCAACTCACGAACAAGCCCGGCGACCTCGCCCGAGTGGCGCAGGCATTGGCCCGGCGCGGCGTCAACATCAAGTCGCTTGCTGCGCTGTCAATCAACGGGATGGCGATGGCGCGCATTCTTCCCGATGACATTGTGGTGGCGCGCAGCGCCTTCGAAGAGGCGCACGTTCGGTTCACGGAGAGTGAAGTCCATCTCGTACTGCTTGAAAACCAAGCCGGCGTCGTGGCAAGTGTCACTGAGCGGCTTGGCGGCGCCGGCGTCAACCTCGAGGCCGTCTACATCACTGGCGTCGCGGATGGTTTGATCGAACTTGCAATCGTTACGGACAATCCCAAGAAGGCGAAAAAGATTCTCGAAGAGTTCGCGTGAGCCCGTGCGTCACGTAACGATCGGCGACGTGGCGCTTGCTGCGCTCTGCGCAGCGGCTTGCAGTACCAAGACGGCGTCAACGTCGGCATTGCCAATGCCGCTCGACGACACAGCACAAACGTTGGTCGCCGTGTACGCGCATCCCGATGATGAGACAATCGTCTCGCCTGCGCTCGCTCGTTATGCACGAGAAGGGGCCAAGGTATATCTCGTGGTCGCGACAGACGGGCGCCTGGGCGTTTCGGAGCATGCCCACATACCCGCGGGTGACAGCCTCGCCACCGTGCGAGCGGGTGAAGTGCGCTGCTCTGCGGATGCGTTAGGCATCCATCCGCCAACGCTCGTGGGCTTACCGGACGCCGGACTCGCCGTCATTAGCCCCTGGCCCGGGGAACCTCTCGATCGTCTCGCGAAGCGGCTGGACTCAATCTTTGCCGAGTTGCGTCCCGACGCCGTTTTCACGTGGGGCCCCGAGGGTGGATATGGTCACGCGGACCATCGACTGGTAG
>CBQVAZ010000839.1:0-1793 GCA_967720205.1 uncultured Gemmatimonadaceae bacterium
CCATACTCGCCGGAACGCTGGATCTCCTGATCCTGAAGACGCTTTCGGTCGGGACGTTGCACGGCTATGCCATCGCGCAACACATCAAGCGGCTCTCGCGCGAGGTGCTGCGAGTAGAAGAAGGCTCGCTCTACCCCGCGTTGCAGCGGATGAAGGTGAAGGGGTGGATCGCGTCCGAGTGGAAGACGTCACCGACCGGCCGTAAGGCGCGCTACTACAAGCTCACAGCGGCGGGACGTAAGCAGCTCGGCCAGGAAGAGTCCGACTTCGAACGCTCGGTCGCAGCAATTACTCGCGTGCTGCGGAGGGCCGACTCATGACGCCGCGCGAGATCTGGCTGCGCCTAACGGCATGGATGCGGCGTGACGATCTGTCGCATGAACTCTCGGAAGAGTTGCAGGCGCACATCGATTTGCTCGCGCGTGACTTTGAACAGGAAGGGATGTCGCGCGCAGACGCTGTTGCGGCGGCACGCAAGCAGCTCGGTAACGTCGCTGGTCTGCGAGAGTCAAGCCGCGACTACTGGGGCTTCCCGACGCTAGAGGCCGTGCTGCAGGACCTGCGCTACGCGCTTCGCGGGCTCGCGCGGTCGCCCGGTTTCGCGGCGACGGTCATCATCACGTTAGGCCTGGGTATCGGTGCGAACGCGGCCATGTTTGCAGTGATCGACCGGCTGATGTTCAGGCCGTTTCCGTACATGCGTGATCCCAGCGCGGTGCACAGTGTTTACCTCCAAATCACGCGCGGCACGCGACGCCCCACGTGGGGAACGGTGCCCTACACGCGCTACCTCGACTTGCAGCGCGATACACACGCGTTCTCTCAGTACGCGGCGGTGTCTGAGTGGCGACTCGCCGTAGGTGTCGGGCAAGCGACGCGCGTGCGCAAAGTCGCCGGCGTAAGCGCCTCGTTCTTCGACTTCTTCGATGCGCGGCCAGTCCGAGGGCGCTTCTTCGCTCCATCGGAAGATGTGACACCGCTGGGTTCGACTGTCGCCGTGCTGAGCTACGGTTTCTGGCAATCGGAATGTGGGCGCCGTGATGTGATAGGTGAGCAACTGCAGGTGGGCTCACTGCTGTACACGATAATCGGAGTTGCGCCCGAAGGATTTGTCGGCAAGGTAAACGGCCACGTCCCCGAGATTTTCATTCCCATCACAACAGTACCGGCGAACATCGACAGGTCCAACAGCAAGACGTACTACACGCTGTACAACTGGGATTGGACGGAGATCATGGTGCGTCGGAGGCCCGGTGTTTCCGAGGCGGCCGCGAACACTGACCTAACGAGTGCGTACATTCGCAGCCGCAACGCACAGCGTGCCATCAACCCGCAGGTCCTCCCGGATTCCGTGGCGAAGCCACGCGCGATAGTCGGGGCGTTGCGCAGCGCGGCTGGGCCCGATGCCGTTCTGGAATCACGCGTGCTGCTCTGGGTGACCGGCGTCGCGGGGATCGTCCTGCTCATTGCCTGCGCCAATGTCGCCAACCTCATGCTCACGCGTAACATGCGCCGGCGGCGCGAGATTGCCGTGAGGCTCGCGTTAGGCGTGAGCCGCGGCAGGCTCGTCGCGCAGCTCGTCATGGAGGGCCTGCTCCTTTCTTCACTCGGCGGCGTGACTGCACTTCTCGTCGCGCAGTGGGCAGGTGTCGCGATCCGCAGCCTGCTGCTGCCGGAAGGGTCCTCGTTCAACCTTACGAGCGACTGGCGGACCATTGGCGTCGCAGGGGCCTGCGTGCTTGTAGCGGCGCTCCTCACCGTGATCGCACCGGCGTTGCTCGCGACGCGATCCG
>CBQVAZ010000840.1:0-1792 GCA_967720205.1 uncultured Gemmatimonadaceae bacterium
GACTGAGCAAGTCAATCCATTGCTGTAAAACGACTTGGGCCCGGCGGTAAAGGCTACTCCTCCCGCAGCGCAGCGATCGGATCGACCCGCCAGGCGCGCCGAGCTGGGCCGATCGCAGCGAGAAGCGATGCCGCCAGCAACGTGACACCGACCCCGACGTACACGATCGGATCGAGCGGCGAGACATCGAACAAAAGCGTTCGCACGGCTCGTGTACCCAGGAGTGCCAAACCAACTCCCAAGATCAAGCCTGGCAACGCATAACGCAGCGCTCGGCCTAGCACCAAGCGGCCCACGTCGCCACGCCGCGCCCCCAGAGCCTGTCGGACGCCGAATTCATGAGCTCGCTGGGCCATTTCATAGGCGATCGTACTGTAGAGCCCGACAGCCGCGATGATGAGCGCCAGGACCCCGAAGAGCCCGAACATCGTTGCGCCCAGCTCCCACGGTCGGGTTTCCAGCGACACAGGATCCCGGAGCATCCGGACATCCGCGAAGGGCAGATTCCCGCCCATCGACTGCAGCGTCCGCCGCACATCCATCGCCGTAGTGGCCGCAGGCACCCCGTCCCGCGCGCGAACCATCAGGACACGCCACTGAAGCAGTCTGGGAGATTGGGGAAGCGGAACGAACTGCTCAGGCGCACCGCCCTCTCGAAACTCGTGCGTGTGCGTTTTCTGCGAGATGCCGACGACAGTAACGCACGGTGTGCTGGTCTTTGGTTTGTTGTCGTCCACCACGATGTGGTAGCACTTGCCTAACGCGTCCTGTCCCGGGAAGAGATAGCGCGCCATCGAATCGCTGATCACAGAGACGTACGCCGCCCCGGCATCGTCGGCCGCTGTGAAGCCACGTCCCCTAACGATGCGCATCCCCATGGTCTTGAAGTAGTCGGGCGAGACTGCGTTGATGTACGGTCCGTTCGCGAGCGGCGGCAGCGAATCACGGCCGGGTACGGCGATGTCCAGCGCCCACCCCGATTCGAGCGGCGTGGTCACCGATTGCGCCGCGGCTCCTACCGAGGGGAGGACCGCGACCCGCTCCTGCGCTCGGCGCCAGAAATCCTCGAAGGCTTCGCGCCCCTTCGTGACACCGCTCAAGTCGACCTGCGCGACCATCACGCGGTCCGGATCGAAGCCCAGATCCAAGCGAGCGACATTGCGCAGGCTCCTCACGAACAGCCCGGCACCGACGAGCAGCAGCATCGACAGGGCGCCCTGCATAACGAGAAGCGTCGTGCGCAGACGCGATCGCCGCACGGATCCTTCGCGCACACCAGCCTTGAGCGCGTCGCTCACGTCCATGCGGCGCGAGAGTACGAGCGGAGCCAGGCCAGCGGCGATACCAACCACGAGCATGCAGGCGACTGTGAATAACACGAGACGCGCATCCAGGCGGCCGGCTGCGATGTCCAGGCGACCGAGGAGCGTAGCGCGCAGGAGACCAGTCGCCGCCGGCACGAGCGCCAGTGCGGCCACGCCACCCAATGCGGCGAGGATCGTGCTCTCCATCAGCAACTGGGCGGCGAGGCGCGCGCGGCTGATGCCTAACGCGAGGCGCAAGGCGATCTCGCGCCGACGTCGCGCCGCGCGCAGCAGCAGCAGGTTGGCGACATTCGCGCACGCGATGGCGAGCACTATTGCCGCAACGATAGAAAGCCATGCGGAGACGCGCGCCGAAAGGCTGCCGCTGCCGGACTTTCCTGTCAGCACGCCGCCGAGTCCTTCCACGCCCCTCGCAGGCACCATCGAAGCCAACATTATGCTCGACGCCGAGTCGCTCTTGCGTGCGT
>CBQVAZ010000841.1:0-1786 GCA_967720205.1 uncultured Gemmatimonadaceae bacterium
CCCGCTGTCTTCGCCCGGTGAAAGCGATCGAAGATGAGATTCAGCTCGGCGCCCGGTATCCCCGCACCGCTGTCCCTAACGACGATTCGCGCAGACGCATCATCGGATGCGACTGTAACCCGTACTGTACCGCCGTCAGGTGTGAACTTGAAGGCGTTCGAGAATAGGTTCGAAAGCGCACGGTCGAGATGATCCGGATCCGCGTAAACGATGACTTGATCCGCCGGCCCCTGCGTCTCGTACGCGATCGCCTTGCGCTCGGCGAGCGGCAGGAAGGTTTTGGCCACGCTGCTGACGAAGGGACCGAGGTCGATGCGCCGAGCGTGCAGCGTCTCACGACCCGATTCGGCGCGCGCCAGCGCGAGGATTTCATTGATGAGATCGAGCACGCGCCCCGCGTTCCGTCGCGCGAGGTCCACCTGCTCGGCGATCGCCGGCGAGAGCGGACCGTGCATACCGGCGCGGAGGTCGTCGAGTGGTCCCATCGTTAGGGTGAGCGGTGTGCGGAACTCATGACTCACATTCGCGAACAAACGGCTGCGAGCACGATCGAGTTCGCGAAGCTGCTCTCCTTCCACGCGTTCGATCTCGAGGCGGTTCTTGAGTCGTAATCGATTTGTCTCGTATCGTCGCACGCCGTTGAGCGCGGCGAGCACGAGCACCGTGTAGAGCGCGTACGCCCACCATGTCCGCCACCATGGTGGCAGGATCGTGATCGCGAGCGATGCACCGCGCTCGTTCCAGACGCCGTCGTTGTTACTGGCGCGGACCTGAAACGTGTAGCGTCCCGGCGGCAAGTTCGTGTACGTCGCCGCCCGCACCGCGCCCGACTCGAACCAGTCGTTGTTGAAGCCGACCATTCTGTACGCATAACGATTCTTTGCCGGGGCCGAGTACTCGAGCGCCGCAAACTCGAACGTGAGGACGGCGTCGCGATACGAGAGTCTCAGCGTATCGGCTTCGGAGATCGTTTTGCGCAGCACGGTGCCGCTGTCGCGAACCGTCTCATAACGATTGCCGCGACGGAACCCGGTTATCGCGACTTCGGGGATGTGCGAGTTGTCCTCGATCTCTTCCGGCCTGAAGTAATTGAAGCCGTATATCCCACCGAAGAAGAGCTCACCGCTGCGGCTTCTGAACGAGGCGCCCGAGTTGAACTCATTGCTTTGCAGCCCATCGTTGGCGTCGTAATTGCGAAATTGCCTGCGAGCGGGATCGAAACGCGACAGTCCTTTGTTCGTGCTCAGCCACAGCGTGCCGCTCGTATCGGCCTGAATGCCGTAGACCACGTTGTTAGGCAGGCCATCGCGCTCGGTGAAATGCACGGACGTTCCCGAGTCCACATTGAGGCGATTGAGTCCGCCGCCTGCCGTTCCGATCCACAAATAACGGTTGGGTTGTTGCGGATCGGGGAGGATCGAGCGTACAGCATCGTGACTGAGACTCGTGGAGTCACCCGGATTGTGCCGGTAGCGGCGGAAGGATCCAGTCTTTGGATCAAAGTGCGCGACTCCCTGGTCCGATCCGAACCACAGGGAGCCGGCCGCGTCCTGCACCGTGGACGGGAATATCCACTGCGATACCGTTGGCCTCTCCTTGTGACGCCAGACCTGGAAGCGCCCGCGCTCGGCGTCGACGAGCCTAACAAGAAAGTTCTCCGTTACGGCCCAGATGACGCCGTCTCTGTCGCGAAAGACATCGTACGCGACCTCCTCGGGCAGACTCGTCGAATCTTTGGGATCGTGTCCGTAGTGCTTATAGCGACCGGTCGCAATCTCGTAGTGAT
>CBQVAZ010000842.1:0-1785 GCA_967720205.1 uncultured Gemmatimonadaceae bacterium
TTAGACAGCTGCTTGCATATATGTCAGAACTGACATAACTTAGTCGTGTCATGAGCCAGGGTGACAAACCGCTCGTGTGGCTGCGCGGCGAGATCAAAACACCCCCGTTCTCACCGCTCGCTAGGATAGAAGCTGGGATTCTGCTGCGACGGCTGCAACAGGGTGAGCTTCTTGGCCTCCCGCATGCGCGCCCGATGCCGAGCATTGGCCGTCGCTGCTACGAGCTGCGGATCAACGATGCGGGGAAGACGTGGCGCATTGTCTATCGACTGGATGTGGACGCCGTAGTGATTGGTGACGTTTTTCAGAAGACGACGCGAACCACGCCGGCGCGCGTCATCGCGGACTGCGCGCGGCGGCTGCGCGCGTACGATAGAGCAACGGAGTAGGAGGAAGCATGGACAAACTAAAACAGAAGCGACTACAGCGAGCGGGCTGGCGCGTCGGTACGGTGCGCGACTTTCTGGGTCTGAGCGCAGCCGAGACGGAATTAGTGGAGATGCGCGTCGCATTGGCGTCTGGCTTAAAGAAGCGTCGCGAGCAATCGAACCTCACGCAGACCGCGCTGGCGAAGCGTTTGAAGTCGAGCCAATCGCGGATTGCAAAGATGGAGGCTGGCGATCCGACCGTTTCGATCGATCTCCTAATTCGTGCGCACCTAACGTTGGGCGCGAAGCGCGCGCAAATCGGACGTGCTCTCGCGCGAGGTGCGGCTGATGCTGCTAACGCTTAGTTCTGCCGCGACGATTCGCGCAAATCCGCTGACCCGTTTATGTCGCGCATTCCTCGCATCAATGCGGCCCAGCGAGGCCGCTCGTGACGTGACGCATGAAGTTGTTCATGACACCATCGATGCGCGCCATCTCGCTTACGTTCTCGGTTGTCGCTTGCGACGTCGCTGCAATGCATCAAGCGCCTGAGTGAATGACGGAGCAAGCGGGGCGGTCAGTGGTCCCGAGTCGACGATCAAATACGCGAGTGCATCGATCTCGCGTTCAACGTCCGCATCGCTCTCCAGTGCACTCGCCACTTCCATGCGCCGAGCTAACCAGAGCAGCGACTCGATGCCGAACGTCGCTGCATCGGGGGATGTCCTGCAGTACTCGCGAACCTCGGCGGCGGCTTGCTGAAGGAGATTGCTGAACTGGCTCATGAAGCTGATCGAGCCTAACGGCTTTCGCGCTCAGTTGGGCGCATATCAACCGGCGTCTGGCCCGCGCCGGAACGAGTCTCGGATCCTTCTGAGCATCCCGCGCGACTCGGCGCCGGACTTTTTTTCCGGCCCGCGGAGCTCGGCGTCGAGGTGCTCTTTCACGAGGACGTCGCCCTCCTCCGCGCGATCGCGAAGCCACAACTCATAGATGATGACTTTGATCGTGGCCGCGGCCGGCAGCGCGAGCAAAGCCCCCGCGAAGCCAAAGAGGCTGCCGCCGATGAGCGTCGAAATAATCACCGTCGCCGGTGACAGATTCACGGCGTCCTGCATGACCTTCGGCACCAGGTAGTAGTTCTCGAATTGCTGGTACACGATGAAATACGCGAGCACCAGGATGCCGGTGAGCGGAGATTGGAAGAACGCCACGGCGACGGCGGGAATTGCGCCGAGGTAGGATCCCATCGCTGGAATCAGGTCGGCGATGCCGGCCCACATCGCGAGTGGGACCGCGTACGGAACGCCGAAGACGATAAGCGCGACGAGCGTGATGACGGCGCAGATGAGCGACGTCGTTAGGTTGCCGGAGACGTAGCCGCCGATCTTCGGGACGGCTTGATCGGCGACGCGTT
>CBQVAZ010000843.1:0-1781 GCA_967720205.1 uncultured Gemmatimonadaceae bacterium
GAGTCGCCGTCGGAAGGAAGCCGTCGCTGCCGCGCTGAGGCGCGGTGGAGCTTGAGACCCTCCTGGCTCCACCGCGCGTTCATGCGGTCGTGCTTTTGAGGCAGCGCTAGCGGGGTCGCGTGACCCGTGTTGAACGGTGCGCTGCGTCGTCGTTCACGATCAGTGTACGGATCATTCGATCACACGTCTGATCCAGAACAGTCCACAACCTGCTCGGCGCGATACAAAGCGCGTACAGGACGTGACCGTCGGGTAGTTCGCGTGTGTATGCCGTCACGCGCTCATCTTCGCCCGTGAGCGGTGAGCGTCCGCTGAGGAGAACCGAATACCCGTCGGCGCCGTCGATCTCTACGGCGCGCGCCGAGCCCTGTTCAGCCTGCAGGTACGAATTCGTTGCAAGGACCTGGTAGATCAGGTCATCCGTTGCCTCTTCCAGCGAACCACGCGTTGCATTGCGATCTTCGAACGGCGCGTAGTTGCGCTGCAGGCTGTTCGAACGACGAGCATACTCACCATTGAACGGCGAGTAGTGATTGACGATTACACCATACGTCATGGCCGGCCGACCATTGCTCATTTCAACGACGCCGCCTGGTGGGGCGAACGACGCGGAAAACGTCGACTGATTCGCGTACGCCTGCCAGTTATTCGGATACTGAATCGTAAAGAAGCCGTTAGGCTGGTCGAACCTGGCCAAGCGCGATGACGGCGCCGGAACATTTACCTGCACGATGTCGCCAGGGCGCGCGACGGTGCCTGTCGACGTCTCGCTTGGCCACGGCGTCTGCGACGCCGCTACCGAAACGCTTCCGAGCCGCGACTGAATGCTGGCCAGCCCGCCAACCTCACTCGTCTGCGTCTGTCCAAGATTGGCAGCTAGCGTTCGGATTCGAGTCTCACGATTTGCCGGCGGTGGATGGCTGGCGAAAAACCGCTCCAGCTTGGACGGATCTCGTCCCTGTTCCTGGCGAAGCAGCGCAAAGAAATCGGCCATCGCGACGGGGTTATAGCCCGCCTTGGCCATGATCTCCGCACCAGTCGCGTCTGCCTGATACTCATCGTCGCGGCTGAACTTCAGGAACACAGCGTTCAATCCGAAGCCGCCTACCGCGTTCACGATACTCGACGTGTTGCTCTTACTGCCGAGCAGTCCGCCGAGAATGCCAAGGCCTGCTTGAGCGAGGTACGCCTTGGAGGCCTGATTGGTCCCGTGTCGCAGCGCGACGTGTGCCATCTCGTGAGCGAGTACGCCAGCTAACTCGGACTCATTTCGTGCTGTCGTGATGAGCCCGCGATTGACGTACATCGGACCACCGGGCAGCGAGAACGCGTTGATCTCAGTGGCGTTGACCGCTTTGATCGAATAGGGGTACTGCGCGCCCGGTGCCTGAGCTGCCAAGCGCTGGATGATCTGATTGAGATATCGTGTCGTCGTGCGATCGGTCAAAATTGGTAGCTGCTGCTCCGCTTCGGCGGCAGCTTGGCGACCGATTTCGACGTCTTGTTGAACAGAAAACAGATTGAAGCCGGACGGAGAGCGCCTAACGGTTGATTGTGCGTCGATAGGCGTACTCAGCGGGGCTATCGCAATGGCGCCTGCCAGCATTATGGCGGGCGCTACAATGAATCTCCTCATATTGCCTCCTGGGAGCCTATTCAGGGGCAACTTTCGAGCCCGGATCGGGCCCGTGTGCACTAGTGCCCGGCTGCCATCCCGTCCTTGCGGGGATCGGACCCAGCGGCGTAGCCACGCGGCAACCGGATGATCGCCTGCGCGCCGC
>CBQVAZ010000844.1:0-1780 GCA_967720205.1 uncultured Gemmatimonadaceae bacterium
GGATACGGCTCGCTGGGGATCGCGACCCGCTCCTGGACGATGTGGGGCGAGCCTAACGCCGTCTGTACAGCCGCGGCCCACGCCGCGTCGTCGGTCTTCCAACCTAGTACAACGCCCTCTCCGCCGTATGCGTCGCTCGGCTTGAGCACAAGCTGCTCGCGTTGCTCGTGAATGAAGGGGATGAGGTCGATCGAGAGCCCCTTGTACGTCGACCGCCGTTCCTCCACGACGCGAGTCCATGGGATGCAATCGGCGATCGCCGCACGTTCGTTATCGTCGAACATCTCCGCGTTGGCCTCGTCGCTCAGCACGGCGAGGCTGGCCTTCTTGTGCAGGATCTTGCAACGGAAACCGTCGACCATGCACACCGCGCGTTCACGCACGGCGCGTACAACGTCATGCGTGAGGCCGCATCGCTCCACGAGCTCGGTGATCAAGACGCGTTTGTAGATCAAATCGACGGGCGCGCCCTCGAGCCAGAGCTTGCCGCCGCGATAGTCGCAAGCGCGCGGATCGGCGATTGCGCAGTGAATGCCTAACGTGGCAAAGGCCTGCTGATACAGATCGAACTCCGCGCGTGTCGGCACGTCATCCCAGTCGAGAATTGCAACGCGTGGCCGCTTGCGCGTGCCGGAGAACTCGGCGTACGCGTCGAGCAGCGCACCGATCACTCCCGCACGAGCCGGGAGCGGCAGCAGCTCATACTTCCTCGCAAAGGCGCGTATCGCGGGGAGGTCGATGAACGCCTCCGCGAGCTGGTCGTTGTAGGCCGCCCCAGCTGGCGTCTCGGCGTTATACTCGGTGAGACCTAACGCGTCAGTCTCCGGAACCCAAAAGAAATCGAGACGCGACGTGGGACTCGGCTCGACGAATCCCGGATCGGCATGGATCAGCTCCTCTTCCCAGGCTTCGAGACCGAAGTGCGCGCGGAACGGAGCCTCCTGCATTGCTCGGTCATGCGCCGTGCGAAATGCACGAAGAATGGCGCGAATGCGTCGTTGCAGTCCGCTCAACTGCTCGACCGTGATGAGCCTGGGCCGCAGCACTGTACAGAGCGCGCGATCGCCGAAGACGAGACGTCGCGCACGCAGCTGACGATCGAGCTGCTCGGCGGTGTCCGCGGCGACTAGCGGCGTTAGGCAGTCGTGATAGGCGGCGATCGGTGAAGCGGCCACTGGACGTCCTAGACGGTTCTGCTCACTGCGGGACCAGGGCCCGACGGGCGCTTCGCTTCGGTGCGCGACGCCCTGAACATTCTGGCCCAGCCTAGATCACCCGCCTGGTTCCGCGGCTCCTTGGCGAGTTTGATGGCGACGTCGGCGAGGTGCTTGACCGCCCACTCGAAGTACGTGGGCGTCAGAGAGTAGATGTCCATGTCGGGAGCACAGTTCATGAAGTCGATCGCGTACGGCGTGCCGTCGCGGATCGCCCACTCGATCGAGTTCATGTCGTAGCCTAACGCGCGACAGATTGTGCGCGACTGCTCCACAATCGTCTTCCCCATCGACTCCGATAGATGCGCGTGGTCCACGACGTATTTGCGCTCGCCCGGGTCGTACTTCATCGGCAGGATGTCTTCTTGTCCCAAACACAGGCAGCGCACGAAGTGCTCGAACTTGATGAACTCCTGCACGATCATCGTCAGCAGCCCGGACTGATCGTACGCGTTGATCAGCTCCTGGAGTGAGTGGCAGATGTGCACCTGCTTCCAACCGCCGCCGTGCGCGTCTTTGAGAACGCAGGGGAGGCCGACGTAGTCGATGACGGCTTGCCAGTCGAG
>CBQVAZ010000845.1:0-1778 GCA_967720205.1 uncultured Gemmatimonadaceae bacterium
AGCGCTTCTCCCAGCTCGAAATCGTCCTCGACGAGAAGAATCGTTGGCCGCTCGGACGCCTTCGATATCACGGCGCTCCCTCCGCCGGCAACGTGATGACGAACAGCGCGCCGTTAGGCCGGCGTGCGTCGCGCACTTCGACGCTTCCACCGTGAAGTGCCACTGTGGCGTGCACTTGGCTGAGGCCCAGTCCGAAGCCTTTGACATCGCTGCTCGCGCCGTTCGTGATCCGGAAGAAAGGAGCGAAAATGTCGGCTCGGTATCGTTGCGCGATCCCCGCACCGCTGTCTTCAACTTCTATTATGCCGGAATCTCCAGCGCGCTTGGTGCGCACGACGACGTCAGGCGCTGAGCCGCCGTACTTGAATGCGTTGTCCAGCAGGTTGGCGACTGCCTGCTCGAGACGTGCGCCGTCTCCGTGAACGACGACCGGCGCTGCGTCGAGCTCGAGTTGGAGCCGCGCGCCCACGGAGTCGCGCACAGCGTCGAGATCGGCTGCGGCACGCCTAACGACTTGGTTGATATCGACAGCCGCCATATCCACGCGTGTCTTTCCGGATCGCAGCGCAGCGAGATCGAGAAGGCGCTCCGTGTGTCGCGACAGTCGTTCTTTGGCTCGGCCGATGAGCGCGACTTGCCGCGAAAGCTCGGCGTCTTCTTTTACGACATCGGAATGCCCGAGCACTCTCCCCGCTACCGAAATCGAAAAGAGTGGCGTTCGAAACTCGTGTGCCAGGTTATTGACGAATGCGAGTTGTTGCTCGTTCTGCCGCCGAAAACGTGCAAGACCGATGAAAGTGACGGCGAGACACGCAACGAGCACGCACACGAGTATCGCGGAAATCGCGACGAACCCGCTGATTGCCCCAAGGAACGTGGCTGGCCCAACGTCATCGAATAGAACGCCAAGCCGCACGTCACACGACTCACAGACGCGTTTGAGCTGGATTGTTCTGGCGCCTGCGGTATCACGCGACGGTGGATCGGTCCAATGCACTGTCGGTTCACTGGCACGCGCGAGTAGAACTGTGTAGCGCCGCGGGAGCTGCGGCGTCAGGTCACGATCGATCCTGTCGCGCAGCGCGGCAAAGAGAGCGCGCACTGAGTCACTGTCCGCGTCCCGGCGTTGGGTGAGTGCGGCGATCTGCTCGGCGATTTCGTCGCCCGGATCGATACGCTCGCGAGTTGCGCTAAGTACGACATCCACCTGGCGCTCGAATGCCTCGCGCGCATCGCGGTAGCCACGCCAAAGCCAATACCCCTGCATTACGAGCAGAGCGGCGAGGGAAATCGTCGTCGCGGTGGCAATGGCTCGGATTCGCCCCACAGTCATACGTAGTCCGTGCGAGCGTGTGCCTAACGGCTAGGCTTCTTCGGGCGGCAGCGTCGCACTGCTCTGCGTGAGTCGCAACGCGATTCCCTCCATCTGAAGCCGGCGCTGCCGAGCCCACCCCGGAAGCTGTATCAGCGGAATGCCGAGCATTCCGAGACCGCCAAGCGCAAGAGCCAGGATCGCGCCAGACTCCGACGCCAGGCCGCCAGTCACGCCGTTGATCAGCGTCATTACGCTCGCCGTACCGAGGAGAGCAAAACCTCCAACCATGGCACTGCGTGCGCTGCCCTTGATCGTTTGCAGCCTAACGCGGTCGCCGGTGGCGGTTGGCTCCACCAACACCTGCAGGTTGCCGTTCGTCCATTGCTTGAAGTTGCCTTCCGATTTGACAACGCCGCGTGCGTCGAACGTCTCTCGAAGATCGACTACGAGTCTATCCCATTCT
>CBQVAZ010000846.1:0-1773 GCA_967720205.1 uncultured Gemmatimonadaceae bacterium
GTCGGACGGTGTCGATCCCCGCGACAAAGAGGCCGACGCTCCACGTGCTCCAGAAGGGAACGGACGTCTGCAAGCTTGCGTTCTCGACGCCAGGCACTGTCTTCGCCGCGTCAAGTAGCCGCTGACGCAGGGCGACCGTTCTCGCGCTATCGAGTTTTTCGCCACGCATGTTGAGGTCCACGAGGAGCACGGGATTCACGTCGTAGCCGAGCCTAACGTGACGAACGTTGCGCAGGCTGCGCACAAAGAGCCCGGCTCCGACGAGCAACACCACGGAAAGCGCGCCCTGCAGAACGAGCAGAGCCACGCGCGCTCGCGAGCGGCGGTACGTGCCTTCGCGCATCCCTGCCTTGAGGTCGCCGGTCAGATTGGCGCGCCGCGCTTGGAGAACGGGCGCCAATCCTGTGAGCAGTCCGACGGCGAGTGCAGCGGTCAGCGCGAACAGCACCGTTCGTGGATCACGGAAGCCAGCAGCCGCCTCGCTTCGCTCGAGGAGTCCAGCGCGCAGTGCAGCCCCGCCCCAGTGTGCGATTAGGATGCCGATGCCGCCGCCAAGAACGGCCAGTAAGACGCTCTCACTGAGCAACTGCGAGAGCAGGCGGCCGCGGCTGACACCTAACGCGAGGCGCAGAGCGATTTCGCGCCGCTGCCGCAGCGCCCGGGTGAGCAGCAGATTCGCCACGTTCGCGCATGCGATCAGCAACACGATGACAGACATTCCACCGACCCACGTCGCCACCTTCGACACGCTCGACGCATTAGGCCCGCGTTGCGACAGGATCGACCCAACCAGAGCATGCGGCTTTGCGAGGCTGGCCGGCGTGGTCTTCGGCTGTTCGATGAGCTGCGCTTCCCAGCTCTTGAGATACGCCTGGGTGAGATCGGCATTGGCTTGCGCCACACTCACGCCTGGCTTCCGCCTAACGAGCATGCCCATCCAGCCCCAGCTGTAGGTCTCGTACCAGTTGCGCGTCCGTCCCTTGAAGCCAGTGCCCGCAGCGAAGCTCGTCATCGGGATGAATGCCGCCGGCGGCCGATCGCCCCACACGCCGACGAAGCCCTTCGGCGCGACGCCGATGATGCTGTAGATCGTCGGGCCGATTTGCACAGTGGAGTCGAGGATGTCGCGTCGCGAACCGTACCTCGTCTGCCACATCGCGTGACTCAAGACCGCGACGGGCTTGCCTTCCGGAGGCCGATCCTCGTCTTCCGTGAAGTACCTGCCTACGACCGGCGGCGCATCAAAGAAACCAAAGAAGCTCGCGCTGACGACGCCGATTTGCATCTCGCGCGCAGCCTCACCCGTTCCAACTGCCAGCTCGCGCCCCGTGTAGCCGGCGGCCCTCGAAAAAGACGTTGTCCACTTCGCGAGATCGACATAGCGCGCGTATTGCCCGACGCCGCCCGGCCTCGCTTCGCCGCGGAACGTTTCCACTGTGTAAACGATGTGGGCGGTGCTGGGGTCGATCATCGAGGCCGGCGGCCGGAACAACAGCCGATCGACGATTCCGAACATCGCCGCATTCGCGCCAATGCCCAGCGCGAGCGTAGCTATTACAGCGATCGCGAAACCTGGCTTCTTGCGCAGGCCGCGGATCGCATACTGAAGGTCGCGTGTCAGTCGCTCGAAGCTCATGCGCGTCTGACAATTCTCACCGCGGAAAAGGTTGGCCTCACTTCATTCGCTTGAGCTCTGCCTCCGACGCCATGAATCCGAATGCTGGCCAGCCACCTGACTGGACCGAGCGCTCGAACCACTCCTTCGCTCGCTTG
>CBQVAZ010000847.1:0-1772 GCA_967720205.1 uncultured Gemmatimonadaceae bacterium
GGGGGCCTGTCGCGGCAGGCATATTCGCCACACTGCTCGGCGCCGCGGCGTTTTCAGCGGTTCACTATGTGGGCCCGCTCGGGGATCAGGTCACGACGCAATCGTTCGTATTCCGCACTATGGCGGGGCTCGCGTTCAGTGGGATGTATGTGACACGGGGCTTTGGCGTCACTGCCTGGGCTCATGCGCTGTACGATGTATTCCTGGTGATCGCGAGAGGGACGAACTGAACAGTTGGACGTACTTACTGACTATCAGCAGCTATCAGCGTACGTCTATTTCGCGCGTCCGTATCAACGTTCGCTCCCCACTCCGCACAGTCAGCGTTAGGCGATATTGCCCGGCCGGGATCGTCGAGACATCCACGAGCAACGACCTCGCGCTTATCACGCCGCCGCCAGGCCGTTCATCAAAGCCCACGCGCACCGGCTGCGGCCGATCCGCCAATCGCGTACGCTCGGCGAGTCGTCGCCACCAGCTCGCCCCGCGTCGCTCTACCGAGACGGCGTACGTAATGGAGTCGGTCTGCGCCAGATCGCCGTACAACTCCCAATAGAGCCCAAACGGCACCTGCCGGCTCACGGTGAGAGTGCCTAACGCGCGAGCCGACGCGGTCTCGAATGTCTCGGGAATGCCGCCGGCGCCATCGAAGAGCAGTACATCGGATAGCGCTGAATCTGCCGGTGGCTGTGTCCCAAAGCGTGAGCGTGCCAATGCAATGCCGGCGCTATCCACAACCTCGACGCTCAGCAACGCGGGAATCGCAGGCGTCGGCAACACGAAGACGCCCCATCGCGCAGTCTTCGCCCGTGCGATTGCAATCTCGCCAGGGCCGCGTGATACGACGACGGCTGCGTCGACGCTGTCGTGTGTGAAGACCGTGTCGTGCAAGGCGCCAACTTCGTACGCCGCGACAATCACCGCCGAATCGCGGCGCGCAAACCAGGCGACTTGCGGTGCCAGCTCCGCGAAGCGGCGCGCGTACTTCGGTGCGTAGCGCGTCAGCGGCTTGGGGGCCGTCGGCGTCCAGCTCGACGCTTCTGCTTTGAAGGGATCATCGAGAGCACGCGCTTCGGGCAGAAAATCGAAGGACGGCGAGGGCTCATGACCGATCACGGATATCTGTGTCCGATCAACGCTCGACGGGAACGCGCGCGACCATGCCGCAGGCCAGCCATAACGCAGCATCAGCTCGGCCATGTCATCGCCCCACGACATGTCGTGCGCCGAGCGCGCTTGTTGCACCAGCTGCGACATCGTTAGGCGTGCGTAGATCTCGGTGCGCAGGTCGTTGCCCGCGAGCGCCCAGCGCGGATCCGCGAGCCACCAGATGCGGCCATTCAACCAGTCGCGCTGCGCGCACGGTACCGCGCGGTACGCCTTGCGCGAAGCGTCAGGCAGGAGATCGCTGAGATCCGTCCAGTGGCAGCGCTGCGCCGGAGACATGGCCGACAGCGCCGCCTCGAATTCACCGTCGGCGGCTTCGTAATCGCCTAACGCGTGATCTGAGAAGCCCCGCAGCGCCGCGCACCACCACGCGGCCGCCGAGCACTCCGTCGCGGCGCGCAAGGCATCAGCGGCGCGATTACTCTCCACCAGGTAGCGAACTCGCTGGCCCACCATCCAGACATCGTTTCGCGCGAGCGCGGCGAGCGAGTCCAGGGATCGCAAGAACGCGTCGCGCGCGGCCGCGATCGGCGCCGGCTCACGCGGCAGCTCTTCAGCGTCGTCGTGCCAGTAGCAGAATCGCCCGATGCGAACGTCGCAGTCGT
>CBQVAZ010000848.1:0-1762 GCA_967720205.1 uncultured Gemmatimonadaceae bacterium
CCGCAAGCAACATGCGCGGCGAGGGCCGCATGTAGAAAACGAGAATACCGATCAATGCGAGAACGGTGAGGAGCGCGAGAACGGCGGGTAAGCCCGTTAGGCGCAACCCGCCGATCTTGAAAACAACCGTTCTCTCTTCCATCTACTCGGCGCGCATTGTTGTGAGTGGATCGACGCGCACGGCTCGGCGTGCGGGCAGGTACGAGGCGAGGAGCGTGATCACGCCAATCAGCACGATGCCCGCTCCTAACGCGGTTACATCGTACATGCTCACACCATACAGCAGCGCGCGCAACAGCCTCCCAAGGGCGAGGAACGCGACCACGCCGATTGCCAACCCTATCCCGGCGAGGAGCACGCCGTCGCGCAGTACCATGCGCGAGATCGTGGATCGCGCGGCGCCGAGAGCGAGCCGGATACCTATCTCCCTGGTGCGTGTGCTCACCACGTAGCTCATAACGGCGTAGACGCCTAACAGCGCGATCAGAAGGGACAAGCCCGCGAAGGCGCCGAGCACTCCTGTGGCAAAGCTCCGGGTGCCATATGACTCGGCGACGCGTTCGCTGAGCGCGCGTGCATTGGATACGGGAAGCGAAGGGTCCAATTCCTTGACGGCAGCTCGGGCCGCCGCGATGACGGCGCTGGCCGGGATTGATGCGCGCACAACGCCCGTCATACCGGCGACATATCCGCCGTGCGCAAAGTTGTGGTAGACGAGCGGGTGTTCCGGCTCGCTCAAATCGCTCAGCTTCACCGATCGTGCGACGCCGATGATCGTACCCTCCGGTCCGTGCTCGATGGCTGCACCGATCGGATCCCTGTCGCCAAACGATCGGCGCACGAGCGTTTCGTCCACGACAACGACTGCGGCACCGGTAGCATAGTCCGCGTCGCTGAACGCGCGGCCGCGGACAATCTGGATGCCTAACGTGCGAAAGTAATCTCCGTAGACGAAGGCTTGATTCGCGTGCCGCTCACCTTCGCCCAGCCGCTGTCCGACGCTCGGAAGTTTGTACGTCGTGCTGCCGGCGGATCCGGTGAACGGAGTTCCGGCGGCGAAACCGACGGCTTGTACGCCAGGTACCGCTCTCATGCGCTCCTCCAGCGCTCGAAAGAACGCCACGCGTGGTGCGCCGTACGGATATCGCGCTGTCACGGCGACGTAGAACGTGACGACATTCTGCGGCACGAAGCCGGGATCGACGCGCAAAAGCCGGTCGAGGCTCCGGATGAGGAGAGCTGCACCGACGAGCAGGACGAGCGTGAGGGCGTTCTGTAGAACGACACTGGCGCGCAGAAACCGATGCCGAGCGACACCACCAGTCGATCCGCGGGCTGAGTCGCGCAGCGCGTCGTTTACGCTGACACGCGCGGCCCGGAGCGCCGGTGCGCTTCCGAACAGAATGGCAGCCAGCACAACGACACCAGTTGTGAACACGAGCACCGTGCCGTCGAGTCGTAGATCCTTGAGCGATGGGAAGCGGGCGACATTGAGCGTCGTAATCCACGTTAGGCCGAGTCGCGCGAGTGCGATGCCGGCAACCCCACCCGCTATCGCGAGAAGTACACTCTCGATGATGACTTGGCGCGCGATCGCCGTACGACCCGCGCCGAGCGCCGCACGAACCGCCAGTTCCCGCGTTCGCCCAATGGCATGAACAAGCTGCAGGCTGGCGATGTTGGCGCACGTGATCAGCAATACGAGCGACACAGCCGCGAAGAGCGCGATAAGAATTGGCTTGAGCTGTCCGGCGAGCCACTC
>CBQVAZ010000849.1:0-1755 GCA_967720205.1 uncultured Gemmatimonadaceae bacterium
GTGTTGCTGTAGCTCTGGATGGTCCCTGCTGGGAACTCGGGCGCATAACGGCTGATCACCTTGTAAACGCTGTCGCGCGTGAGCGAGGGATTGCGCATCATCTGAGCCGCGCGCAGCTCCTGCATCTCGCCGAGCTCCACGATGCCGGCCGTGTGCGCGAGGAGGTGCCGCAGCGTTAGGCGGTTCCCGCCTGTATTGAGCTCGGGGAGCCACTTCGTGACCTCGTCGTCGAGGCTGAGCTTCCCGGCGTCGCGCAGCTGGAGGACGGCGACGGCGGTGAATTGCTTGGCCACTGAGCCGGTCGGGATCATCGTGGCGACTGTCATCGGCGCATTGGCTTCGACGTCAGCTTTGCCGTACGCCTCGAGCAGCAGTTTGTCCTTGCCTTTGGACGCCGCCGCGACGATGCCGACCGAGCGGTTGGCGCGGACCTCGGCGCCGGCGATCGAGTCGAGCCGCTGAATGAGGGCCGCGCTTCCCTGCGCGGACGCGGAGTAGGAGCCGATGGCGGTAATACAGACTGCGGTGAGAACGCGTGTCGCGTGCGACATGGGAGGCCTGCTGCTGGAAGATGACCTGCTGAAACGATAACGCCAAGTACTTCGTAACACAAAGTACATCCCCGGCAAAGGCTGTCAAGCGACCCCATGCTATGCGTCAGGGACAGGGGCGAACGCTCGCCGCCTAACGCGCGCCCATGCTGCCGCCTAACATCAGACAGCGAAGCGGACGTGCATGATATCGCCGTCGGCCACGATGTAGTCCTTGCCGGCGACGAGCAGCCGCCCGGCGTCCTTCACCGCCTGCTCCGAACCGAACTCGATGAACACGGCGTACGGGATCACTTCGGCTCGGATGAATCCACGCTCCAGGTCCGAATGAATCCGGCCCGCCGCGGCACGCGCGTTGGCGCCGCGGCGAATCGTCCACGCGCGCACCTCATCCTGGCCCACGGTGAAGAACGAGATGAGATCGAGCAGTCCGTACGCGCTGCGAATGAACCGCGCCAGCGCCGACTCGTGGAGTCCTAGGTCTTCGAGGAACTCCTGCTGCTCCTCCCGCGCCAGCCCGGCAATCTCAGCCTCGACGCTGGCCGAGAGGACCAGCCCGGCCGCGCCTAACGAAGCGATCCGGGCGGCGAGTTCCACCGGGGTCGCGTCGGCGGCCTCCGCCTCGCCGCGGTTGAGTGCCACCAGCAGCGCACGATCGGTGAGCAGCCCATAGCCGCGCAGTTGACCACGGTCGAGCTCCGCCGCCGGGAGACCGCGCAGCGGCCGACCGTCCTCGAGCGTCGCTTTCATCACCTCGAACGCCGCGATCTCTTGCGTCGGCGCCTTCTCCTTGCGGGCGCGGTCCAGCCGACGCTCGACGATCTCGAGGTCCGCGAGTACACACTCGATGTGAAATGCCTCGAGGTCACTCAGCGGGTCGGGGGTGCCTTCCACCGCTGGATTCACGAAGTCTCGCAAGACGAGACAGAGCGCCTCTTGGTCCCGGATCTGTTGCAGCGCCTTCGTCGACAGCCCCTTCTTCTCGGCGCCGTGCTCGCCGGGAATGTCCGAGAAGATCATCTCGGCGTATGTGGTCTTCTTCGGGGCGAAGATCCGGGAGAGTGTGTCGATCCGCTCGTCAGGGACGCGGACGGTGCCAATCCGGAGCTCGCCGCCGTAGCCGACGGCGACGTGGAGGCCGGTCATCGTGTTGAAGACTGTGGTCTTCCCTGACCCCGCGAACCCCACGAGCCCAATCTTCATG
>CBQVAZ010000850.1:0-1755 GCA_967720205.1 uncultured Gemmatimonadaceae bacterium
GATTCGTCTTCGAAAGTTGCTTGGCGGCACGCAGGTCGGCGCCGACGAACCAATCGGGCGAATCGTCGAAGCGCTCGCGCGTGAAGGCGTGCGCCTCGACGCTGTCGGCCTTCGTTAGGCGGCCGAGCCGCGCGTCTTCCAGCGTTAGGCGCTCCACGGCGCGTCCTGCGGAAGCCCTAGCGAAGCCGTACTTCTTGAGACCCTTGGCGTAGAGCGAGAAGTAGAGCGGCTTCGACGCGTCGATCCCTTCGGCGTCGTCCCCCGTTCGCACGTAGCGATGCACGACACGTTCCGCCGCGCCGTCGGTGAGCTTGCGTCCCCCTGATCCATCTGGAGTCAGGCTCCAGACATCGTGTTCGTCATACACGAGCAGGGCAGCGTCTCCTTTCGTCCAGCCAGCATACCCGGACGGTGGAACCATGTCGCCTGGCGTATCCCAGTCAGCGTTGGCGAAGCTCGCCCGCACATTGCGCGACAGGTTCGTGCGCGCTCCAGTCGCAACGTCATGCGACCAGTAGTCCTTGCCGTCATACCAGAAGAGCCGCTTTCCGGTCGCGCTGCCGCCGAGAAAGTAGCGCACCTTCTCGAGCGCCTTCTTCCGCTCACCGCTCTTCACGTCGACGAGCCACACGTCGCTATACGGTCGGCCGAACTTGGTCCCCCATGCGTACGCGCGCCGATCGGTCTCGGTGGCGTACTTCGCGCCTTCGAGCACGCGCGTCGTCTCGAGAAGATCTGTGCCGATTTGCACGACCTTCCCGTCGCCCAAGTGCCACGCTGTTAGAAGCGTGCGCTGAAGGTCCTGCTGCTCCTGCTGTTTCTGCATCGCCATCATGCGCACGTCGTTCACGTGCCAGACCTGAACGTCCGACACCTTGACCGAGTCGGCGCCGGCTCGCGCGTTAGGCTGGTTGCTTGACGACGTACCGTTAGGCGAGCCGTTGCTTCCGCTAGTCGTGCTAGTGGAATCGGACCGCCCACGCGCGCGGTCGCGCGGCCGGAGCCCGATAAACACAACAGATCCGTCTTTCGCCCACTCCGGACGACGGTGCTCGGCGATGCGCATCTCTTTTGCGATGCCAGCCGCGAGCGGATCGAGCTCCTTGCGCGTTTGTGTTGGCAAAGCAACTCGTTGCCACGCGATCACTGTATGCGCGGTATCGCGGAACTCCTTGTCAACGCGCGTGCGCAGGACGGCGAGATCCTCGCCTTTGCTGCGCCATGCGAGGGCGCGATAGAGCGACGGCGACGCATCGAGCACTCTGAGCGCGGCGGTGCTGCCGTCCCAGAGCTGCGTGGCGTTCCCCGTTCCACCCTCGGTCTCCACAGCGAACGCGAGCAACGGGCGAGCGTCGGCCCACGCGAACTCGGAGACGTTCCCGAACGTGAGTCGTGTCCCCTGCGCTAGATCCAGCACGATCATCTCGGCCATGCGCTTTCCTTCTGCCGGGTAACGTCGCATAGCGAGGAAGCGTCCGTCGGCGCTGAAGCGGAACGACTGTACTTCGGAGAACAGCTCCGTCTTTCCGCTCGCGAGATTGCGGACGCCGACGGAGTCTTTGATTGGCTTCTTCTCTCGCGTTAGGCGATCCCGCTCAGCGGGACCGATGCCAATCGCGTAGGCGATCCACTTCGAGTCGGCCGTGAAGATCGGGCCCGAGCCATGCACGACAACGATCGTTGTGTCGCGCGGGCCACCGCCGAGGCGGAGCTCGTTCTCTTCGTTGACGCGATTGACAGCGTAGGCCAGCCACT
>CBQVAZ010000851.1:0-1752 GCA_967720205.1 uncultured Gemmatimonadaceae bacterium
GTCGCACATCTTCGTCGCCTCTGGCCTCTGGGATGACGTCATCACGGCAAACGTGACTGCCTGGGAGACCTCCAATCACCGTAACGGCCATTACACCCAGTGGCTCGCGTACGGCTATCAACAAGAGGGCCGCTTCTCCGACGCGTGGCGCTACGTGAACGCCGTGCGCGCCGACGCCGAGCAACAGCGCGCGATGTATGCGATCCAGCACTACGCCATCATGCTCGCGCAGTACCTCTCCGACTCCGAAGACTGGACCGGGCACGCTGCCGCTGTAGCTCTCGACTCGGCCACGGTTCTTACACAAACGCAGGAAGGCGAGGGAGGTGGTCCGCGTCTCGGCGCGTTCGCCGTTATGCGATCGATCGCCGCGCTCAGAGTGAATCGTCCCGAGATTGCCGATCGTTCCCTGGCCAATATCACCCGGCGCTGCGCGGCGGCGCGGCGCACAGCGACTCCGAGCTACGTTCCCGGTTCTCCGCACATCTGCCAGGTGATCGAGCTGACTCTGCGCGGAGCGATGCATCAGGCAGCGGGACGTACGGACTCGGCCGTCGCAGCGCTGAGTTCTGCGGGCGACATCGAAGCGGCACTGCCTTACGAGTTCGGTCCGCCGGAGACTGCGAAGCCGCCGCGCGAATTGTTAGGCGAGGTTCTCCTCGCCGCGAGTCGGCCGGCAGAGGCACGGCGCGCGTTCCAACTCGCGCTCGCTCGCACCCCGAATCGATCTCGAGCGGTGCTGGGGTTGGCCAGAGCACATGCCGCGTTAGGCGATCGGCAGCAGGCGGCGCGTTGGTACGCACAGTTCCGCGCGAATTGGTCGCGAGTCTCCGCCACTGCGGCCGAAGCCGCAGAGGCGGAGAAGTATCTCGCCGCGAGCGAAACGCTGCGTTAGGCGGACGGCTGGCTGGCCTTCACCTGGTGCACCGCGAACGGAACACCTTGGGGGTCGGACCCCATCACGATAATGTCCCCGCCTGGCACTTCCATCGGTCCGTTCGTGACTTTGCCGCCTGCCGCCTTGATACGATCGGCGACTGCGTTGATGTCGGGCACGCGGAAATAGTACGTCCATCCTGGTGGCATCGACGCATCCGGCTTGTTCATTATGCCGCCGATGTCTCGGCCGTTGCGCTGGAAGATCTGATAGATCCCCATCGGACCCATGTCCATCGACTGCCCCTTCTCCCAGCCGAAGAGTTGCGAATAGAACTTGAACGCGGCCTCGTAGTCCGTCGTGTACAGCTCGTGCCAGGACACTTCGCCGACTTCGGCGGCGCCTTCGTGCCCAGGCGCATCGCCTTCCGGCGTGAAGATGGCAAACACGGCACCCTGCGGGTCCGTGAGAACCGCGGAGCGGCCGACAGTGGGAATGTCCTGCGGTGGGGAAACGGACGTTGCTCCGAGTTTCGTCGCGGCGGCGATAGTCTCGTCCACGTTAGGCGTCGCGATGTATCCGATCCAGTGCGGCGGGGGACCCTCCTTGGCCGGGATTTGCACCGAGCCGCCGATCATTCCGCCGGCAGCAGGCTTCCACATCGGGTAGCGCTGCGGCGCATTCGGCCAATCTTCTGTTGTCCAGCCGACGACTTCGCTATAGAAATCGATGGCCTTCTCCTGATCCGTCGTCATGAGATCGTACCAGACGAATCGCCCTTTAGGTACCGTACTCATCGCTTCCTCACTCGTTAGGCATTGAATGACGCTGCACTGCAATACCGGGGGACGCCACGATAGCGTGACCGGCTGCGC
>CBQVAZ010000852.1:0-1748 GCA_967720205.1 uncultured Gemmatimonadaceae bacterium
CGTGATCAGGAATGGACTTGCGCTGTGCCACCAAAGCGCGCGGCTCCTCGGACATGAGCCGAGCCACGATGGCCTGGATCGTCGGGCCTGTGAACGGAGGCTCGCCAACGAGCATCTCGTACGTGACCGCACCTAACGCGTAGATGTCACTGCGCGCGTCGATGGTGCGCTCGCCCATCGCCTGTTCGGGGGACATGTACTGCGGCGTCCCTAACGAGAGGCCGGTTTGTGTGAGACGAGCGCCGCCTGCCTGCTGCACGGCCAGCGCGATACCGAAGTCGGCCACGAGCGCGTGGCCGCCTTGCAGCAGGACGTTCTCCGGTTTGATGTCGCGGTGGATGATGCCTAACGCATGCGCGTGGCCCAGTGCGTCGGCCACTTCGCGCGCAATGCGAACGGCGTCCGGGATCGGAAGCTGGCGCTCACGAGTGAGCCGGTCGCGCAGCGTCTCCCCTGTCACGAGCGGCATCACGTAGTACAGCAGCCCTGCGCCGGCGTTGCCGCTATCCAGCAACGGCAGAATGTGCGGGTGCTGCAGCTTCGCCGTCGTTCGGATCTCGCTCAAGAACCGCTCACCGCCCAACGCGGCGCCGAGGTCCGGGTGCAGGACCTTGATGGCGACGTCACGGTCGTGCCTAACGTCGCGAGCGAGATAGACCGTGGCCATGCCGCCCTGGCCTAACTCGCGCTCGATGCGGTAACGATCTGAAAGGGAAGCGCTGAGGCGCGAGAAGGCCTCAGGCGGAGAAGCGTGCGTCAAATTCCTGCGGACCGGCTGGGTGAGGGAACGGCTGAAGCCGCCATAGCAACTATAGTATGGTTGCGAGATGGCCGCCTGTAACGGCGCCGTCCGACTGCCGGGCGAAAATGGACGGGAGCGCCTGCGCGCAGTTACACTCTACCGCCTTCCAATTCTGAGTTTTCGATGCCCATTTCGCGCGACGCAGCCACCGACGCGGTCCTGTCCAAACTTCTCGAGGAAAACCAGCTCACTGACGAGAGCCGCTTGTATCGTGAGGCTGAGCGCTCGGCGCTAAGCACGACAGATACGCCGGGCGTTTATCGACTGCCTGCGAATGCGCGCTCGGGCGAGTCCGTGGTCGATGTATATGGACCCGGCTACGTCGTTCAGGCTGAGCAGGTAGGACCGGGACTGGCCTTTGCGCAAACCGCGACGCCCAATTGGCAAGAGACGATGGAGCTGCGCGCGGTGCGAGCACGCGCCGGCAACCATCCGGACCGCGTTGAAGTCGAAGTGCGGGTGGGGGATCTGCTCGAGCAGGGTGCGATCATGTACCCCGTCGAATCGGTCACCGTCGAACGCGCGTGGTATTTCACGCTGCCTGCAGGCTCGGTCGATGTTCGCGAAGTGATTTAGTTCTGCTAGCGCTGCTCGAGCGCCGAGAGCAACGACGGGATGAAACCTCCGAACGATCCGTTGCTCATCACTAGAATCACGTCGTTTGGTCGCGAGCGTGCCGATACGAGGCGCGTTATTTCGGCTACATCGCTCAACGCATTGGCCTGGATTCCGCGCTGCGAGAGCTGCTGCACGATCGTGTCGACGTTGAGCTGCTGATCGGCGGGTACCTTGTCGTGCGCCTCCGGCACTCGGATCGTGACGACATCCGCGTGATCGAACGACTCGGCATACTCCGCCTGGTGAATGTTGCGGCGGCTCGTGTTGGAGCGTGGCTCGAAGACCGCCCATAGCCTGCGATCAGGATAGCGCTGCCTGATCCCTTCGA
>CBQVAZ010000853.1:0-1739 GCA_967720205.1 uncultured Gemmatimonadaceae bacterium
GTGCAGCGGAGGCGGATCGCGTGTATAGCGCTGGAACCCGGGCCCGGGCCGCAATATGACTGATAGGAGTAAATCGAATAGAACCGACCCGCTGCGTTGGCACTATCAAGCACCGCGGCGCTCACAGACGCCAGCAGTGTATCTGGACCGGGCTGATGCGGTTCGCTAACCAATGGCAAGCCTGCGGTTTGAAACGCGGCGTTCATGCTTCGAAGGAGTGAATCAGTGGCAAGATTGCGGGATTCAGCCGCGTGTAGGAGGAAAAGGACCCGCCGAGGAGGTGGTGTGTTAGCCAGCAATTGGCGTGCGTACCAAACGCTGACGCGGACACGTTCGTCGCTTATTTGTGCGGACGCAAAACGAGCAAGTGAAAGCTGCGTCAGTGCGCAGCCAGCGAGAACCAAAGACGCACGGAACATGGTTTGCCGCCTAACGGACCTGGCGTTCAGCTGCGGGCGCAGTGCTGAACGTCTTCAACCTTAGGTTCCGCAGCAGCGCTGCGGAGCACTGCCTAACGAAGAATTCCGCGATCGTAGCGCCCGGCTGCTGCAACGCCGTGTTAGGCTGCGCTGAACAAGTGCGAATGGTGGATCGGGCTGACACGTTGAACATTACTGCCGAATGGGAACAAGCTGGCGGACGAAAAGACCTGCGAGCACTCCGAGCTCCAACGCGAGCGGCAATGCTAGCAAACCAAGTGCGACCACCCAGCGTCGTGGACGCCTGCGTAATGCGTACGATAGCCAGAGAATTGGCCACCCGATAGCAATGAAGTAGCCCCAGTCGAAGGGGAGGACGACCTGGTGTCTCGCGGCATCAGCCGGCAGCCAAGCACCCATTGCAAACCAGACAATCATGAATCCCAGGATCGTGACCTGCGCTGATGGTTCCACGTCCAGCAATCCATAAATGGAGCCGGCAATCCCTAAACCGAGTCCGAGGCGCTGGAGCACTGCTGTCCTCATCAACCCTCACTCCGTCACGCAGTCGCAAAAGCGCATCTTGCAGCGCAGCCTAACGGACATGCGGTTCAGCTGCGCCGCATATCATGGTTGGCCGCCGTGGCGTAGCGCGCGGCGGCCGACCGCCAGAGTCTGCGGCGTCTGCTGCAACCGCTTGTTAGGCAGCAACGTCCAACAGCGTGCGTTCATCGAGATAGTAGCGGCCCGGCGCGGGTTCGCGAATGACACCCGCACGCAGCAACCGCATGAACTCGAGTTGTTCAACGAAAGACTGCGGATGGAATGAGCGCGCCGTCCAGACAGTGGTTACTCGCGCGTCGCGGAACTGCTGCACGATGCGTCGCGCGGGCAGGGACGCGAGGCTGGCTCGCAGCGCGAGCGTCGCGATGCGGTGTGTCCACTCCTCTGCGATACGTCGCAATTCTTCGAACCTGACGTTCATAACAGGAGCACCAACTCCGAACAGGTCACAACTCCGAGGGCGACTACGCGATCTGCCCGAAGCGACGGCGCGGCCGCGTATCTTCTCGTCGTACTCGAGATAACAAATAGTCTGCCGCGAGATAGGGGAACAGGCCGCCCGTGAACTGAATGGCGGCCCACAGGTGGCGAACGAGGCTGCCTGGTGGTTCTGGACCAAACAGGGCGACATAAGCCATGGTCAATCCGAGCCAAACCAGGTACATCGGAATGATGATGATTCGTAAAGGAACGGCGAGTTGCTCGGCAATGCCGACGGCACCCTCTGCGCGCAGGGCCTCCACACCGAAGAAGAGG
>CBQVAZ010000854.1:0-1726 GCA_967720205.1 uncultured Gemmatimonadaceae bacterium
GCACCGAGGCGATGTTCAAGAAGGCCGGTTTCCGCAAGATCCGCGGGGTCATGCCGAAGCTTCCCAAGGGCTGGACGCCACGCGTCGCGATGCGCGCGTCATGCGGTACCGCGCGGCCGGCGGAACCGCGAACGGCCCGCCGGCCATAACGATCGATGGTTGGATCAGTCGCTGAACCTCTCGGGGAACTGTGCGGCGATCCCATCCGTGAGCTCGTCAGCGAGCTGAAGGATGTGGGTGTGGATCTTGTCATACGCGACCACGTCGGCAGCCCAATCCCCTTGTAGACGTGCCGACGCCTCCGCCAGCGTTAGATCGAGGTGCATTCGCATCATCGGTCGGAGCTGAGCGATCGGCCATGCCTTCGGGTTCGCCGCGCTCAAGAATGCAGAGATCTCATCCATGTTGGCGTACCACTTCGTGTTCGCTGACTCGAATTTCGCGTTGTCGCCATGCTTCGCGGCGACGATAATGTCGACGGCGATCGCGATGTGGTCCTTGAGCAGGCCGGTGAGCGCGTTGCCCGCCGCGTCCCCGTAGTAGGGCTTGACGGCAGTGCCGATGTCGGCCTGATTCTGGAGAAGGCGCGTTGCCGTCGCAGTTGCGTCGGGCAGATCGGCGACCGCGCTCACGATGTAGAGCCGCGTCCAGGTCACGTGGTCTTCCCACAGTTTGCGCATCCCGTCATGGAGCGCCGCGTACTTTGCGCTCGACGTAGGTACGCTCGCCGTGCTCTGCGTCGGCGACGAGCGGGGCTGCAGAGTCGCGGGCCCGCAGGCAGTGATGGCGAGTGCGAGGACGAGTCCGAGCATGGATCCTAGACGTATGACACGCATGTCGATCTCCTTGCCGGTGTAGCCGGCCGCTCATTTGCGCCTGCATATAAAACCAATGGAGACTTGCTTTATTCCTAACAGGCGCGTAGGCTCGCAGACGATGGATAGTGACAAGCTTGCCGCCGACATCAGCCGCGTCGCTCTGCTCGATGACCCGGTGCGCCGAGCGCTCTACTCATTCGTGATCGGTGAGCCGGAATCCGTCGGGCGCGACAAAGCCGCGCGCGCGGTCCGGGTGAGCCGTGCGCTCGCGGCGTTCCATCTCGATCGGCTCGTTGAAGCGGGATTGCTTGATGCTGGTTTTAGCCGACTCGCCACACGCAAGGGCCGCGGAGCTGGCCGTCCCGCCAAGGTCTATCGACGCTCGGCTCGGCAGATCGACGTGACGCTGCCGCAGCGGCAGTACGGGCTGGCTGCGGCACTCATGACGGAATCGATCGACGATCCGCGATCTTCGGTTGCGGCACGAGCGCTCCACCATCGCGCCGGCGATCTTGGAATCTCCCTGGGAAGAGCCGCGCGGTCGCGGGCAGGGACGAGGCCGAGCCGGCGTCGGCTGATCGCGGCCGCAGAGGACGTGCTGCGCGCGCACGGCTTTGCTCCGAATCGCGCAGCCGACGGTGAGATATGCCTGCGCAATTGCCCGTTCGACGCGCTCGTTCCGGAGCATCGCGATCTCGTGTGCGGCATGAACGTCGAGCTCAATGGCGGTCTGCTCAAAGGCCTGCGCCTGACCGGCGTCCAAGCCTTGTTCAAACCAGCCGATGGCCGCTGCTGCGTGGTGCTCCAAGAGAGGGCCGTCTGACTTAGTTCACTATGCGTGCGACATGCGGAGCATCGCCGAGGACCTCGTCGGCCTCGCCGAGGCGCTCGAAGCCGGCGCGCTGACC
>CBQVAZ010000855.1:0-1723 GCA_967720205.1 uncultured Gemmatimonadaceae bacterium
GTGCGTGCGACTATCGTCGCCGGCGCGCTGCTTGGAGTGTTCGCTTCTCGAGCTGAAGCGACAGAGATCCGCGTCGCGACTCGTGGGATCGAACGCGTTGCCGCCACGGACGCGATCCAGGTGATCGCGCAGGTGACGTGGAAGAACGCATGGCGCAACGCGCGCAACCATGACGCGGCCTGGCTCTTCGTCAAGATGCGGATCGGACCGAACGGCGGATGGTCCCACGTGCGTCTGCGAGGCATCGCGGCCGACTCCGCGAGCCCGCGCCTAACGTGCTCAGTGGCTGCGGATGGCGTGGGCGCATTCTGCGCGCCGGCGTCAATGCATCGCGGATCAGCCTCGGCGCGCATCAAGCTCGACATCGACATGACGGGAGTGCCGGAGCGCGTCCGAGCTTCACCACAACTCGAAGGGAAAGTCTTCGGGATCGAGATGGTCTACATTCCCGAAGGGCCATTCAGTATCGGCGACAAGGACGTCAAATCCACGGAGTACGCCGCGTTCTATAGTTCGGATGCGAGCGGCAACCACGCCGGGCCATTCCGCCTAACGTCGGAGGCCGAGATTCGCGTCGCGCCGGAGGCCGGTGCGCTGTACTACCGTGTGAATCCGAATACTGCGCAGTACGAAGGAGATCGCGCCGGCCCGATTCCGGCTGACTTTCCCAAGGGAACGCGCGCCTTCTACGTCATGAAGTACGAGCTGTTGCAAGGGCAGTACGCAGACTTCCTCAACCACATCGGCAAGGAGAGCGCGTTCTTTCGAGCGATCCACGGCGGCCCGGGATACGCTGAGCAGCGCGGCTCGATTCGCCTCGATCACTACACGTACGTCGCTGACAAGCCGAATCGCGCCGCAAATTGGGTGAGCTGGGTCGATGGGACGGCGTTCGCCGACTGGGCCGGTCTGCGTCCGATGACGGAGCTGGAATTCAGCAAGGCGGCGCGGGGGCCCGTTGACCCGGTTGCGGGCGATTATCCGTGGGGAACGAGCTCGAAAGCGCGGTTGCTGCGCAGGATGCAGCCTGACGCCGATCTCGCGCAAACGGGCGAAGCGGACGAATCGCGCCTAACGGATTCGACTCGTGAGGCGCTCGGTGCGTCGTACTACTGGGTGATGGATCTCGCCGGCTCCGTGTGGGAGAAGGTCGTGACGATCGGTCATCCGACGGGCCGCGCGTTCAAGGGGACGCACGGCGACGGGATGCTCCGTGAATACGGCATCGCAACGAACGCCGACTGGCCGGCGGGCGACAACGAAACGGGTGGGTACGGCTACCGCGGTGGCGGTTATTACGAGCGCGGCATGCCGGATCGCGACTTCAATCCATACAGTCCTGTCGAGTGGCGTCGATATGGATCCTGGGGCGGCGCGCCGCGTTCGATCGCCTATGGATTCCGCGCCGCGCGTACGGCCGATCCAGGGCGTTGATCACACTAGAGGAGCTGCTCATGCGTCGATCGTATTCGATCATTGCGGGTGTCGGCATTACCGCATTCTCCCTGGCGGGCGCTGCGCGAGCAGTACAGGCGCAAGCCCCCGATCGCGAAGGCGTTAGGCGCGCGGTCCTGGACTACGTCGAAGGATTCTACGAGGGAGATACCGCCAAGCTCGTTCGCAGCATCCGTCCGGAAGTCTACAAGTACGGTTTCTGGCTGCCACGCGATTCGACGCGCTACGTCGGCGAACAGATGCCATGGCCGGAGTTCCTGTCGTACGC
>CBQVAZ010000856.1:0-1720 GCA_967720205.1 uncultured Gemmatimonadaceae bacterium
CGCCCCTCGCGCATCCACCCCCCGATCGCGCTACGCGTGAACGCGGGTTCCCCCAGCAACGCGCCGCGCAGCGTGCGCCGCAGCCCGTCGGCGGGCATCGTGATGTCGACATAGCCGAACGCCCCGGTGCGCAGCGCGATGAGCTGGTGCTCAGCGCGCGCGTTAGCGGCGACCACGACCGTCGGATAGCGCCGAGCGCAGTCGCGGATCGTGTCCCAAGGCGGTTCGTCGTACACGACGAACAGCACGACGGTCGACTCGGGCAGCTCGAGGCCCGCGGGCGCACGCATGGTCCGCCAGATCGCCGTCGCGAGCTCCATCGAGCGCAGCTTGACGAATACGTCACCCCGGTCATCAACAACGACGAGAACGGGACGCGCCTCATCGGTCTCGGGAATGCGGGACGCTGGCTGCTGCACAACAATGAGTAATCCGCAAAGGGCCAGGAACCGCAATGCGTATGACGACTCTCACGGAGGTATCGGAATGAGTAATAGGCATGTGTTTGACCCGAAGATTCGTTAGCAAGTGGTCATTCAAGGTAGTTTGAGCTTAGATGCCATATTGACACCGCGACCAGGAGACAACACGCTGCCCGCCGACACGATTCTCGCGTCGCGTACTGAGGAGATAGGGAAGATGCCCGATGCTGCCGACCAGTCGGCAATCGAGCTGTGCGTAGTCGACTCGCCGGAGTTGGGCGTTGCCTACCCGCGTCTTAGCGAATGCCGGCTCGACGTCATGGCGCTCGTGCCCTCTATAGAACAGGTGAGCACTGCGCTCCTCCACGAGTACGACGCCGCGCTCGTCGGCTGCAGCGCGTCGGAGCTCGAAGACCCGGTCTTCCAGGCCCACGTCGTGCGCGTGGTGCGGATCGTCCCGGCGATCGCGGTGGTTCCCTTCGGTGCCGAAGCGGCCACTGCCGCGAGGATCGGGTTCCACGGTCTCGTACAGCGTGACGTGAGCCCGGAAGCCCTGACGCGCACCGTTCGAGCGGTCAGCCAGGGCGAGATCGCGTTCCCACGCGCCGCCGTTACCGGATTGTTCAAGCTCCTGAGCCTCCTGCCACTTTCGATCTCGCGGGGCGATCAGCCCGTCGCGCTGACGCCACGGCAGCAGCAGATCGTGGATCTCATCGCTCAAGGTGCTACGGATCGCGAGATCGCTGCGCATTTGCGGATCAGTGAGTCGACTGCCCACAAGCACGTGCAGAACGCGCTGCGACGTTCGAAGACGAAGACGAGAAGCCAGCTTGTCGCGGTAGCGAGGCAGTCGGCGCTCACTTAGTCGCGAGCGCGCGGCCATATCGGTTCGAGGTACTTGTGATGGCTTTTGCGTATTGCCGCCTGCGGCGCGGAATCACAAAGTCGTCCTAGCGCCGAGCGAAGGGGAGTCATCGGTATCCCGGGCGTCCGAGGAGTGTTCTAGGTGAAGTTGGTATCCCTGCGCGTTCTTTCCGCCGAAGGCGTGCGCCGCGACGAGCGGTCGGCGGCGACGTTCATTGGCTTGTTCTTTCCGGGTGGAAGCGGCGCGACCTCTTTGTCAGCTCCACCGTCGACATGTTGAGATAAGAAGGGACGTGGGAAATGCGTGAAACTCGATCGTGGATCTTTCTCGGTGTCGGGCTGCTACTGGCAGCACTGACAGGATTCTCCCTATATGGGTTGGCGCAGCAGACAGCCCAGCCAAGCGCTGCGGTGGCCGCGCGGATGGACCTGAG
>CBQVAZ010000857.1:0-1718 GCA_967720205.1 uncultured Gemmatimonadaceae bacterium
TCAAACAGAGCGGCTACGATTTCATCAAGATCTACAACAACGTCTCGCGCGAAGGTTACCTCGGGCTCGCCGAAGAGGCTCGGCGACTCAACCTCCCGTTTGCCGGACACGAGCCGACTTCGCTCTCTGCGATTGAACTGTCCAACGCCGGCCAGCGGAGCATCGAACACTCCCGGATTTTTCTTTTCAACTGCTTCCCCGGTGCGGACTCCATGCAGAAAGGTCTACTGCGTATGGGAACCGCGCTGCGGCGTCGCATGGTCGATGAGTACAACCCGCGCGTGTGCAACGAAGTATTCCGAACGTTCGCGCGAAACGGCACCTACATCACGCCCACACACGTTACGCGGCGGATGGACGCATTCGCTCATGACTCCGCTTATCGAAACGATGTGCGAATGAGATACATCCCCGGCCGACAGCGAATGGCATGGTTGGCGGACGCCGGCGGAATGGTCGCATCGGACCCGTCGGAGGCAGGCCGGCGGAGCTACATGGACTTCTATCGCAAGGGACTGACCCTAACGAATGATGCCTATCGCGCGGGTGTTCCCATAATCCTTGGCACCGATGCCGGCGATTCGTTTGTTTTTCCAGGGGCGAGCGTGCACGACGAGCTCGGCGAGCTCGTTAGGGCTGGCCTCTCGCCAGCGGAAGCGCTCCGCTCCGCGACGCTGACCTCCGCGACCTATTTCGGACGCAGCGCCGATTTCGGGACTGTGCAGGTTGGTCGATTCGCCGACCTCGTGATGCTGGACGCGAACCCGCTTGACGACGTCGCAAACGCTCGGCTCATCCGCGCGGTTTGGCAGGGCGGGCGATCGTTCGACCGCGCCGCGCTAGACTCGATGCTCGCGCGCCTCGAAAGGGCCGTTGCGCCTAACGCGCAGATGAACTTGTGGATCGCTGCAGTCTCGGGCGATACTGCAGCAATCGTCTCGGCGCTCGACGCCGGAGCCGCGATCGATTCGATCGATGGCCAGGGCAACCGCCGCGCGCTCAACTACGCCGCCATCGGCAATCACGTCGCAGCGGTCAAGATCCTCATCAGACGCGGAGTGACGGTGAACCTCGGCAATCGAACCGGCTTCACGCCGCTGCATCACGCGGCGGAAGCGGGAGCACTGGATGCGCTCAGCGTTCTTCTGGCCAGCGGCGCTGATGCGAACATCCCGAGCGCTCAGGGCGCCCGTCCGATCGACACTGCCCGCAGACGCGGAGATGCGGCGGCGATCAAGTTGCTGGAGGCCGCATCGAAGAACCCGTGAGTCGCAGGTCCACGCGAGGCATCGCTGCGGCGGCCGTCGTCCTGCTGGCGCTGCCCGTCACTGTCCTGTATCAGTCGCTGGGAGGCACGCGCGGCGCAGTGGTCGTACATGCGATGCTCGCGTTAGGCGCCCTATTTCTGTCGCTCGCAGTCTTCGATTTCAGGACGCCACGCTGGATCGCTTTCCTTGGATGCGCCGCAGCGGGCGCATTGGTCGTGATTTTCCTCCTACAGGGCGTGAGTGAACTCGTTCAGAACGCGCGGCTCACGGAGTTTGTCTATCGCGTGTTAGGCCAACGCATCGAAGGATGGTTGGTCGATCTGTTTCTGCTGTGGTGTGTGGCGGTCTGGCTGATTGACAGCCGCGGCCGGACGAAGGCGTTTGGAGCTGTTGCCCTCGGAGTTGCGGTTGGAGTCGAGATCTACGCGAATTGGTTGGCGTTTCGTGGCA
>CBQVAZ010000858.1:0-1717 GCA_967720205.1 uncultured Gemmatimonadaceae bacterium
TCCTCCAGCGCCGCAAGGCGCAGCTGAATCTCGGCGAGACTCGCTGTCCGGAAGCGCAGGAAGACGCCGACAGTGCTCAGCGCCGCGACGAGAACGCTCAGCACCAGTATCGTGGACATGAACGGCGTCGCAATTCCCACTACCGTGATCCAGGGGAGATTCCCGGAGAGCGCTCCGTGGAACATCTCAATGAATCCTGGGAGTGTCAGCCCGGCGAAGAGCAGCACGATGGCGAATGTTACAGACCATGCGATGACACTCACTCGGCGGATGAAGCGATCACGCCGCTTCTCGGCTTCGATCAGCGCCCAGGCCTGTTGCGACGCGGAAGAGGGGGAAGTGCCGGTGGTCATAGTTGCCTCAAGTAAGTAGTTCTTGCAAACGTCGTTTCGCGTGATGTAATCGGGTCCTAACGGTTCCTATTGGTACGCCTAACACAAGTGCGATTTCGCCGTACTGCATGTCGTCGCGATATCGCAGCAACACGACTTCGCGATGCGTTGCGGAGAGTTGTGACATCGCAGAATCGAGAGAAGCATCGATTCGCGCATCGAGACCAGTCTCATCGATGCTCTCTCGCATCTCACCCGCGACGTCCTCGAGCAGCTCGCGCTCCCGCTTCTGCCGCCGGAGATAGTCCAGCGCGCGATGGCGTGTGGTGCTGAAGAGCCACGTGCGAAATGCGCCTGGATTCCCGAGCGATGCGATGTTGCGATAGACGCTGAGCCAGACTTCCTGCTGGACATCGTCGGCAGCGTCGCCGACGAGGCCGCGCAGATATCGCAGCGATCGATCTGCGAACGATTCGAAGAGCCGAGCGAACGCTCTGTCGTCTCCTGCCTGACAACGCAAGACGAGAAGGTGAAGTCGCGTTGTCGATGCTGCGTCGTGCTCGGCCATGGCCTCTCCACATACAATCCCCGTGAGTTACGACCTAGGGACGTTCGCCGCGCGCGCAAAGTTCAATGCACAGCAGCGCGAGCGTAACCAGTGCAGCGGGAGGGCTTAGCGACTGGTTGGGATGAGCTTGTAGAGAGCAAGATACTCGAGGTCGTCGGCGTCGCGCTCGACGATGAGGACGCGGTCGCGGTCGACGTCGAGGACACGCGATTTGGCGGGGATGTCGATTATCGAGAGGAGCTGACCGGTCGGCGTGAGGCTGAGCCATTGAGCTGTCGAGTCGAGCGGCGCGACATAGCGCCTGAGCCTAACGACGCGATCGTATGACCAGCTCAAACGATCGAAGTATGGCATGCGCTCGGGAAACGTGATCACGCGGAGGAAGGCATCTCGGATCCGTGGATCGCGCGAGTCTTTACGCAGCTGCCGCTCGAACCCGTCGCGATCTCGCGCAGTTACGCTGCGATCTGGTGATTCGACGCGCACAGTTCTCAACAGAACGCCGGCCTTGGAATGCACATCCAACTGAGGGCTTGAGGTGTTCACCGAGAGAATGAGGGTGTCGGCGGCGTCGATGAGCGTACCTGGCGAAAATGGTCGACCTCTCATCGCAAAAGCGCCACCACCAAAGTGGGCAATGACAGTCTCCCCGCTCCGCACTTTACCATAGTCGTGCGAAATAGCCGCGGCGTTAGGAGCAAGCGTGACTATTTGAAAGGAGTCAGGCGCGATTCCTTCAGGTCGAGTGCGAGGAGTAGGTAAGGGCTTTGATGAGGCCAACATGGAGCCGTCCGAGAGCATGCGATAAACGATCGCC
>CBQVAZ010000859.1:0-1713 GCA_967720205.1 uncultured Gemmatimonadaceae bacterium
CACACATCTCATTTGTTTCGCGGCGGCGCACGAGATCATCCGGCAGCGGCGTCGCCACCTGACGCTGTGCCGCCTAACGCCGGACCTGGTAGCTGATCAGATGATTGCGGCGGGCTGCGTGAGTACGCTCGTGTTCTCCTGGGCCGGGAATCCTGGGGCGGGCTCACTCCATGCCTTTCGTCGAGCGACCGAGTCCGGCAACCCGCCCCTCGTATTAGATGAGTACAGTCACTTCGGCATGGTCGCGCGTTTCTCAGCGGGCGCCGCTCGGCTTCCCTTCTGGCCGCTCAAGAACTACATGGGGACGGATATCCCTAAGGCCAATCCACGCATCCGCTCCGTGCAGTGCCCGTACACGGGCGAGTCCCTCGCCACGGTCCCAGCGCTCAATCCCGACGTGACGATCGTTCACGCGCAGCGCGCTGACGCGTTAGGCAATACGCAGGTCTGGGGCCTGGGTGGGACGCAGAAAGAGGCGGCGTTTGCCTCCTCGCGTGTGATCGTCGTCGTGGAAGAACTGGTGGACGAAACCATGATCCGTCAGGATCCGAATCGCACGATCGTTCCAGGGTTGATCGTGGACGCAGTCGTTGTCGAGCCGTGGGGAGCGCATCCATCGTACGTACAGGGGTACTACGATCGCGACAACGACTTCTACATTGAGTGGGAAGCGATCTCGCGCGATCCCGCGAAACTGAATGACTATCTCGAGGAATCGGTGTTCGGTGTGAGGGATCGCGCGGAGTACTTGGCCAAACAGCCGCAGCTGCAAGACCACCTAACGGCTGAATCCCGAGTCTGTTCTGGCGTTAACTATGGGTACTAGGCGCAGTGGATCATGCAAGCGTTTGTTTTTTGCCGCGGATTTGCGCGCGTTATCGCTGAAGCTCATTCGTGAATAAGGAATCCGCGTGGATCAGCGACCATTAGCGGCCAATGCAGTTGAATACTCAGCCTCCGAGATGATGGCCGTCTCGGCGGCGCGTGAGCTCGTCAATGGCGAAGTGGTGTTCGTTGGGATCGGTCTGCCTAACCTGGCGTGCAACCTCGCGCGCGCGACACACGCGCCGAGCCTCGTGCTCATCTATGAATCGGGCGCTGTCGGTGCGACGCCCGAACGTTTGCCGCTGTCGATCGGCGATCCCGCGCTCGTCACAGGAGCAGTCATGGTCTGCGGTATGGCTGACGTCTTCCAGTGCTTCCTCCAAAACGGCCGTATCGAAGTTGGTTTCCTTGGCGGCGCCCAAGTAGATCGCTGGGGGAACATCAACACGACCGTGATCGGCGACTACGCACGGCCCAAAGTGCGCTTGCCTGGGAGCGGTGGCGCGGCGGAGATCGCGATTCATGCCAAGCGAACGCTCATCGTGAGCCGCCTAACGCCACGTGCCTTTCCCGCCGAAGTGGACTTCATCACGAGCCCGGGACACCGCTCGCGCGGCGGCACGCGACGCGAGCTGGGAATGCCCGGAGCCGGACCGCTGAAAGTCATCACCGACAAAGGAATCCTGGAACCCGACGAATCCGGCGAGCTCGTTCTCACGCAGCTCTATCCGGGCGTGTCACTCGAGCAGGTGCGCAGCTCTGTCGGCTGGCCACTGCGCGCGCACGACCCATTGGAGACGTGCGCTCCGCCCACCATACGCGACATCGATCTGCTGCGCAACGAGCTAGACCCGAAGCGTCTCTTCCTCGGCGCGGCCGCCGCGTGAC
>CBQVAZ010000860.1:0-1712 GCA_967720205.1 uncultured Gemmatimonadaceae bacterium
GGCGCTCGGCGTTAGGCGCCAGGCGTCGCGCGATGTGCTCGTTCATGCGCGACTCTACAGCCCGGATCGCCACGCCGATCGCGTTTTTGATTGCGCGCGGCGAGGATTTCCCGTGCGAGATGATGCTCACGCCTTTGACGCCGAGCAGCGGCGCACCACCATGCTCGGAGTAATCGAGTTGCTTGAATGCGGCGCTGAGCGCGTCTTGGTCGACGCCTAACCGTTGCCTAACGGCGCCGAGTATCATCGGCGCTACGGCCTCGTAGAACTTGAGCACCACGTTGCCGACGAAGCCGTCGCAGACGACGACGTCGAACGGCCCGCGATCCGACGCGCCGGCCGGAAGGTCGCGTCCTTCGATGTTCCCCTGGAAGTTGAGCCCGGACTCGCGCAGGAGCTGATGTGCTTCTTTGACGACCGCGTTCCCCTTCTCCGGCTCCTCGCCGATCGACAGGAGGCCGATGACCGGGTTCTTTCTGCCTAACAAGTCTTCGGCGTACACGGCCCCCAGTCGCGCGAACTGAACGAGCTCCTCGGCGGAGCAATCCACGTTCGCGCCGGAATCGAGCACCACAACCGCTTCGCGGGCCGTGGGGAAGAACGTGCAGATCGCGGGGCGTTTGAGGCCGGGGTGCAGCCGCAGGATGATGGACGAGAGCGCCATCTGCGCGCCCGTATTGCCCGCTGAGACGAAGGCGTCGGACTTCCCTTCTGCCTGCAGCTTGAGCCCAACTGCCATAGAGCTATTCGGTTTTCCACGTAGCGCCGCCGTCGGCTTCTCCGACATCTCGATGACGTCAGAGGCCGGGATGATGTCGAACCGCTCCGCGTGCTTGCGCGCGTGCGCGAACTCGCTGGCGAGCAGCGCTTCCATTCGCTCGTGGATCACGTCCGGGCGTCCGACGAATTGGATGCTGTGCGCGCTCGTGCCGTCGTTTTCGAGAGCGGCGAGCAGCGCACCCGCTATTGGAGCATCGGGGGCGAAGTCACCACCCATGACGTCCAACGCGACGCGGGCCAACTCAGGCTTCCTTGGCTTCGACTCGAGACTTGCCGGCGTAGTAGCCGCACTCAAGGCAGACGCGGTGCGGTCGCTTCATGGAGCCGCAGCGCGGGCACTTTTGCAGCGCCATGATCGGCGCCGCTTTGTGCGTGTTGCGAGCTCGCTTCTTCCGTTTGGAGGTACGTCTTTTCGGTACGGCCATCTGAGTCGTTTGGTTAGTCGATCGGCGTTAGGCGTCGCCGCGCAGCGAACGCAAGGCACTCCAGCGTGGATCGATTGTCGTGTCGCACGAGCAATCGCCCAAGTTCAGGTCGGCGCCGCACCGCGGGCACAACCCTTTACAATCCTCCCGGCACAAGGCGAACGCCGGCGTTGCGAGCACCCATTGCTCGCGGATGGCCGGCCGCAGGTCGAGTGAATTGACCCGCGACGGAATAGCGTAGACATCCGGTTCTTCCGCTTCGGGCGTCCCCTCCTCCGCAAAGAGGAGGTGCAACTCCTCCTTCACGTCGAGCGACGCAGGTGCCAAACAGCGGCGGCACTGCGTGTCGACGTGTCCCGACATGTGACCACTGAAATAGAAGCGGCCAGAGCCGGCGGTCGAGAGGCGACCGGTGACGTGGACCGCGTCGGCGGGACGCTCGTCGTGCTCGTCCCAGACGGGGTCGCGAGCCGACAATCGGCCCGCCACCTGTACCGCCTTCGCCTC
>CBQVAZ010000861.1:0-1712 GCA_967720205.1 uncultured Gemmatimonadaceae bacterium
CGAATTGCTTGGGTGTCGGACGCGTCCACGGCAGCAACTCGGCCGCGAGCTCTCCGGCAACCGCGCCCGGATCGAGGTTGCCGTTGCTGTTCAACAGCACGACAATCGCCGCCTGCGCGTCGGGATACCAGACAGCCTCAGAGGTGAACCCGGCGATCCCGCCGCCGTGCCCGATGAAATTGAGACCCCTAATGTCTTTGCCGACCGAAATCCCCATCCCATATCGAAGCGGCGTGCCGTCATTGAGTTTGGACGGCGTGGTCATCTCGGCGTAAGACTTCGCGGAGAGAACCTTCCCTCCGTGCAAGGCCTTGAGCCAGGTGACAAGGTCTCCCGCCGTCGAGCAGAGCGAGCCCGCGGAGAACGGCCACGTGTGAACATTGGTCGGCGCGCGTCTGATCGCGCCATTCAGAACCTGGTACCCATGCGCGCGTCGCTCGACGTTCTCCGAGCTGTTGCAATACATCGAGCGTTTCATGCCTAACGGCTCGAACAGCTTCTTCTCGACGTAATCCTCGTACGTCCCGCCGCTCGCTTTTTCGACCACGAGCCCAAGAAGCCAGAACGCCGAGTTGTTGTAGATCTGCGCTTCGCCCGTCGCGAACTCGAACGGATAGCGTTTGATGAGCACATAGGCTGAATCGCGTGGAAAGCGGCTGTTCGAAGACAGGTTACCGAACTCCGGCATCTCGGTGAGTCCCTTGATGCCGGACGTGTGGTCCAGCAGTCGCCGCAGCGTGAGCTTGTTGCCGCGCGTGTCGAAGTCGGGGAACCACTTCGTAATGTCGTCATCGAGGGAAAGCTTTCCCTCGTCCCGCAGCTGCAAGAGCGCCACGGCGGTGAACTGCTTGGTGATGGAGCCGATCTCGAACATCGCGTCGGTAGGCATCGGGATGTTCCACTCGACATCCGCTTTCCCGTAGCCCTTGAGGAGCAGGGTGTCGTTCCCCTTTACGACGGCGGCGGCGATTCCCGCTACGCGATTCTCCACTACTCCCGAGCCGGCGAGGGAGTCGAGTTTCTTGACGAGCGCCGCACGATCGGGCTGAGCAGCCGCAGCCGAGGCGTTGGCCGCGAGCAGGACGAGGGCCGTCAGAGATGAGCGTAGGTTTGGCAGCTTGAACATGGGATCCGGTGTAATGTTGGCGGTGACGTGCATGCTTATACGCCGAGCCCAACCGACGGTTTCGACAGTATCTAAGACGCTTTCTCAATAGGAGAATGCTATGCGTCAGTTAGCAATCAGTGTCGGCGCGCTTGCTCTCACTTGCTGCCTTGCGCCCCAAGCTTTGGCGCAGGCGACGACAAACGCCGCCGGGGAAGACTCTGTCCGCGCGCTCGAGGAAGCCAGAGGACAAGCGCTCATGCGCGGCGATACCGCTGCCATCTCGCGCATGACGGCCGCGGAGTTCAACGAGCTCACGCGATTCGGCACTGTCCGCACGCGCGCTGACAACCTTCGCGATGTGAGCTCCGGCATGCTGCGCCTGACGTCAGTGCGATTCGACAGTCTGACCGTGCGAATCTACGGCGACGTAGCGATTCTTCAGGGCATTACTGATAACGCAGGCACGATGGGCGGAGTGCCTTTCAGCGACCGCATCCGCTATACCCGGGCCTTCGTTCGGCGTGATGGCCGTTGGCAAGCAGTGACGATGCAGCATACTCCCATGCTGCGCTGATTGGCCGAATGACCACGAGCCATGTCGCCC
>CBQVAZ010000862.1:0-1711 GCA_967720205.1 uncultured Gemmatimonadaceae bacterium
GCCGCGATTCGAAGGGTAGAGCGCGCCGGGCATCGCATCGGACCTCCCGATTCAGCGTCATCAAGTCTACCGATTTCGCGGCCCGAAGCGCACTATCCGCGCGGCTCCGCACGCACAAGCACCGCACTCCATGACGGATCCCGCGCCCATCGCTCCAGCGCAATCGCAGTTCCGCCGCACGCTCATTCGCGTCATGAGCATGCAGCTGTTCACGCTGCTCGTGCTCGCGCTCATTCAGTACCGCTACAACTGACGGCATGAGCGTTCTCGACTGGCTCATCGTCGCGGCGTATTTGACCTATGTAGTGACCGACGGCGTTAGGCGGGCCAAGGGAACGCATCACATCGAAGGGTACTTCCTGGCCAACCGCAACCTTCCGTGGTGGGCGGTGGGACTGTCGGTCATGGCGACGCAGCTCTCGGCCATCACCATGATCGGGACGACGGGTCAGGGCGCGACGGACGGGATGCGCTTCATCCAGTTTTACTTCGGTCTCCCGGTCGCGATGGTGATCCTGGGCGTGACGCTCGTGCCGTTCCTGCATCGCGCCAAGGTTTTCACCGCATACGAGTACCTCGAGCGACGCTTCGACGCCAAGACGCGTTCGTTTACGGCGCTTCTGTTCCTGATGTCGCGCGGGATGTCGTGTGGGACGATTATCGCGGCGCCTGGCGTCGTCTTCTCGGCGATTTTCGGATGGGACTTGTACTGGGCCGTCGCGCTCATCGGCGTGCCGACCGTCATCTACACGATGATCGGCGGCGTGCAGGCGGTGACGTGGGCTGACGTGAAGCAAATGGTGCTCATCGTGACCGCGCTGCTCGCGATGGTGACCTTCCTTCTTTTCACGCTGCCGGTGAATCCGGACGCCGCGCTGCGCATCGCCGGCGCGGCAGGTCGCATGCAGGTCTTCGACTTTTCGTTCGACCTTACGAAGACGTACACGTTCTGGTCCGGCGTCATCGGCGGCACGTTCCTCATGCTGTCGTATTTCGGAACGGACCAGAGTCAGGCGCAGCGCTACCTCACGGCGCGCTCCACCGACGAGGCGCGCAGCGCGCTGCTCATGAGCGCCTATTGGAAGATCCCGCTGCAGGCGCTGATCCTGATCATCGGCGTCCTGATCTTCGTCTTCTTTGTCTTTCAAAAGCCGCCGCTGCTGTTCAATCCAGCCCACGAACGCAGCGTGCGCGCGGCGGACAGCGTCTCGCTCGGCGCGCTGGAGACTCGTTATGCGAGCGCACTCGACGCCCGTCGGACCGCGGCGCTGCAGCTCGCGGACGTCAGCGATGCGAGTGGCGAGGCCCAGGCGCGTGAGGCCGTTCGATCCACCGAAGCCGCGGTCGCTGCGGTTCGCACGGAAGCGCAAGAGCTGACGGCGCGCGTCACCGGCCGTTCGGTTCGTGACGTTCGAGATGTGAATTACATCATCCCGCACTTCGTGCTGACAGTACTGCCGTTAGGCTTCGCCGGGATCTTCATCGCGGCGATCATGGCCGCGGCGATGTCCGCGACAGCCGCCGAGCTGAACTCGCTGTCCACAGCGACGGTTATCGATTTCTACAGACGCTGGATCAAGCCAGAAGGAAGCGACGCTCATTATTTGCGCGTGTCCAAGATCGCGACGGGTTTCTGGGGCCTGTTCGCCTGTGTCGTCGCTACGTACGCGGCGACGTTAGGCTCGCTCATCGAGGTCGTGAATCGCTTCGG
>CBQVAZ010000863.1:0-1709 GCA_967720205.1 uncultured Gemmatimonadaceae bacterium
GGACCCTGCGGCTTGACGACGACAGACGCTGGATGTGGTGCTGGCTGCGCCTTCGTGTCGGCTGCGGGCGCACCTGGCGTGCCCGGTAGCTTCTTGGGCTTGCGTGAGAAGTCAGGGATGTCGCGTGCACCTTTCCTCTTCATGGCTCCTCCAAGCGTGTACGCGCGCCTATGCCTTTAGCGCGCCGGCGACGTCGTTGATGATATCGTCGGTTGCCTCGCAACCGACACTGAATCGAATAAAACCATCGCTCACCGCATCGCCACCCCACCGCGCGCGTCGCTCCGCGGTGGAATGTACACCGCCGAAGCTCGTTGCCTGACGAACGATCTTGAGCGCCGAGAGAAACCGCTCGGCGCGCTCGCGTTCGCGCAGGTCGAAGCTCACCACCGAGCCAAAGGCCTGCATCTGCTTCTTGGCGATGGCGTGCGCCGGATGGTCGCTGAGCCCGGGATAGTGTACGTCGGCCACTCCCGGCTCCGATCGCAGGAACATGGCCAATTTCAGCGCCGATTCGCATTGCCGAGTTAGGCGCAGCGGCAGCGTCACGAGCGAGCGATGCGCGAGCCAGACTTCCATCGGGCCCGGTATCGCACCGTGCTGCGTACGCCAGGTGCGCAGCGCGGTCGCCCGCTCGGCATCGTTCGTTGCGACATGACCGAGCAGTAGATCGCTGTGACCGGTGAGCGCCTTCGTGTCCGACGCGACGGAGAAGTCCGCGCCTAGCGCGAGCGGCTGCTGCAGGTACGCGGTGGCCGTTGTGTTGTCGACGGCGACAAGCGCGCCCTCATTGTGAGCTGCATCTACCAACACACGAACGTCGCAGACGTCGAGCTGCGGATTGGTCGGCGTTTCGATCCATAACAAACGCGCACCTTTGATGGCGCGCAGCTGGCCATTGTCGCGAGTCGGAGCGAGACGTGCTTCGATACCGATGTTCGCGAGCCAGTTCGAGGCGAGCAGTCGAGTCGTGTAGTAGCAGTCAGACGGCAGCACGGCGACGTCGCCCGGTTTGAGTGTGGTGCCGAGGACTGCTGCGACGGAAGCCATCCCTGACGCGTAGGCGACGGCCTGGCCGTCTTCTAGAGTGGTGAGCGCTTCTTCCCATGCACGCCACGTCGGATTGTCGAAGCGGCCGTACGTGAACTGATGCTGCGCGGGTTCTCCCGGCGTGACGTACGTCGATGAGAACTGCGGTCCGGGCATGAAGATGCCGGATTCGCCGGAGCCGCGATAACCGGCGTGCATGATTGTCGTATCGCGATGCATTCGTTGACCTTGGTGTTAGCCGGCGTTTCTAAACTGCTTCTACCGCAGAGAACGCGGAGAACGCAGAGGAAAACTTAAGAGAAAAACGTTTAAGGACCAAAAAAAGAAACGTAGTTCTCTGCGTTCTCTGTGGTTCAAGCTCTTGATCGCCTAACGTGCGGCCGACGACAGTCGCGGGTCAGAAACTGTCCGCCTGAGGGTCCCAAAATGCACCCGTTAGGCCGAGTCCCGCAAAGATCTCGCGCATCTCGGCGGGACCTGGACGGCGAGCGCTGGGCTCCAAGCGAGTGCCGTACCATTGCGACGCCAAGCCCCAGAGCTGATCGATGCTGACGACGGGTCCTGGCGTCGTCCCGCGTGCGGCGCACCACTCGTGCAAGCGTTCTTCCGACCGGAAGAAGAGCATATTGCGTCAGGTGAAGACGAGGTCGTTCCACCAT
>CBQVAZ010000864.1:0-1703 GCA_967720205.1 uncultured Gemmatimonadaceae bacterium
CTGCTTGATCCCTTTCATCACGGATCGCTTGAGACGCTGCGACGCGTCGCGTGTGCGATCGAAAAGCTCCGCCGCGTCGTTCTCGAGCACGACAACAACGTCAGATTTCTTAGCGGTCTCGAGCACGTTCCGCGCGTCCTTGCGCGCGCCGGCCGCGACGCGTTTGGCGGTGCGTCGAGCCTTTGCCTTGAGTTCGTCTGATGTGCCTACCGCCTTACGAAGCTCGCGCAGGGCCGCGCTACGCTTGTGCAGGTTGCGGCTGACGATGAAGTGCACACCCTTGCGGATAGCGGCACCGGCCGCGATCGCGAGTAGAAAATTGCGATAGCGGTGGCTCCCGCGACGTACCACGATCACGCGAGTGCTCATAACGCCTCCAAGTAGCGAAGTGGGGGCATGCCGAAAACGAGCTCGGCAGTTGTACTGCATTCTGCGCTTGAGATTGTGGCAAGATCGCTGCCACGGCCTGGGCGCCAGGCGCCATGTGCTGGCGCTGAGCGCTGCCTAACGGGGAAACGTCAGCTCGATCGCATCGCCCGGCGCCAGCTCGCTCCAGCGCGCGAGCAGCTCACCGCGTCGATGACGGATCGCCGACAGATGGTCGTCCGTGAGCTCAGGGAGACCGGTCGTGACTCCCAGTCGCGCGTAGTGGTCGCGGATGGACGCATTGGCATCCGCGGCGGACATGATGACACCTGAGGCCCGCTCGAGATCAAGCAGTCCGACGATCCGCTCGGACAATTCCGCGTCGAGCGAGATGCGTCCACGCGGATACGGCGCGCCGAAGTCGTCGAGGCTCCAGCCTTGAGCCAGCAGCGTATAGAAGCCCTCGTGCCCCAGCACGGTCTCGACCGCATAATGCGTTAGGTCGTGACCAGCGAAGAACGGCTGGCGTTGATGCTGCATCGTCACGGAACCATCGTCGCGCGTGCAGACGAAGACGTTAGGGCCATCGCGGCCTTTCTTGATTCGAATCAGCACGGGATCCGGTGATCGCGGAGCGGAAAGTTAGCGACGCACCTAACACGAGGGGCCCCGAGCTTTCGCTCGGAGCCCCTCTGACCTCTGACCTCAGGCCTATGGGCTAGTACATCCCACCCATGCCGCCACCCGGCGGACCGGCCGGCGCTGACTTCTCTTCCTTCTTCTCCACGACAATCGCTTCAGTCGTGAGGAGAAGCCCCGCGATCGACGCCGCGTTCTGTAGCGCCGTGCGAGCGACCTTGGTGGGATCGATCACGCCGGCCTGCGTCAGGTTCTCGTACGAATCCGTGAGCGCGTTGTAGCCGAACGCGTCGTCCTTCGACGAGCGCACCTTCTCGACGACAATCGAGCCCTCGGCGCCCGCGTTCTGCGCGATCATGCGGATCGGCTCTTCGAGAGCGCGACGCACGATCTCGACGCCGATCTGCTCATCCGGATCCTCGAGCTTGAGCGACTTGAGTGAGCGCTGCGCACGCAAGAACGCAACCCCGCCGCCTGGGACGATTCCCTCTTCAACCGCCGCACGCGTCGCGTGCAGCGCGTCCTCGACGCGCGCCTTCTTCTCCTTCATCTCGCTCTCCGTCGCCGCACCAACGTTCACGACGGCAACACCGCCAGCGAGCTTCGCCTTACGCTCTTGCAGCTTCTCCTTGTCGTAATCCGACGTCGCCTTCTCGATCGCGGCGTCGATCTCCTTGATGCGACCCTTGATCTTGTCG
>CBQVAZ010000865.1:0-1700 GCA_967720205.1 uncultured Gemmatimonadaceae bacterium
CCTGCGTGCCCGTCGCCGCCTGGTCGACGGCGAATGCCGCCTCACGCAGGCCGCGTGCTAGGGCCGTCCTGAGCTGACGGTCGTCTTCGGCGAGGAGCACGCGCATGACTCGAAAATATGTGCCGCGCGGCCGCCGTCGATGCCCTCGGCCGTCAAGTCAACACGAGAACGTCAACTGCAAGAGCAAGAGCTGTTCGGATCAAGCGGACAGACGGATAGAACCGGATTCAGCACCTGCACGTTGCAGGGGGAGTACATTCGGCCTTCCACCCGTGCTCGCCGTGCCAATAGTTGCTCGTTAGGCTCTCGCGGGAACGCTGTTAGGCGCCACGCTGCGACGATGCAGCAGCCCGAGCAGCAAGCCGAAGAGCGTATACTGCACGGCAGCGGTGCTCAGTTCCACCGCGATCCACGATCCAATCGAAGGAATGGCGTACTTGCCTGCCTCGCCGAGCACGATGTATGACGCGAGAAAGCCGCCGAGCGCCCACGAGAAGAAGAGGCCATTGCTGATCGGATTGGGCCCGCGGTTGAAGTTCGGAAAGAGATATGCGAAGAGCAGTCCTTGGATGATCATCGACGCGAGTCCCATCGGGATGATCGGCTCCGACCGCATGATTGAAATCGCCGCGTAATGCTCGGCGTTGATCGCGAAGTGCGATGCGCCCTGAACTCCGAAGGTGACGATCATGTACGCGAGCACAGTCAGCACGATTGTCATTGCGCTGCGGCGTTCCATACAGCCTCCCGAAGGCAAAGTTGACGCGAAGCTTGTATAATGCAAGCCTAGAATACGACGCCAACTTGCATGATGCAAGTAAGGGAGACAGGTGAAACGCGCCACTCGTCGCTCGGACTGCCCGATCAACTACGCCCTGCAGGTCTTCGGGGACGGCTGGAGTCTCCTCGTTATACGTGACCTCATGTTCACCGAGCGGCGCACATATACGGATTTCCTCAACGCCGAAGAGGGGATGGCCACGAACATCCTCGCCGCGCGCCTCAAGCAACTTCAGGCGGACGGATTGATCCGCAGACGTGGAACCGGCCGAGGAGCCGAGTTCGCGCTGACGAAGAAGGGACTCGACCTCCTGCCGGCCATGCTCGAGCTCATCTCGTGGAGCGGGAAATACGACCGCGCTACCGGCGCACCAAAAGAGTTTCTCGCGCGCCTGCGCTCGAACAGAGCGCTAGTAACCGCAGAGCTCCGTAAAGAGCTGACCAACCGGTACGCGCCGTAGAACGGTTAGGCACGGCAGCCGGTCGCCATGCGCGCAGATTCTGCTTGCTGATTTTGCTGCGCGAGTAACATTTTGCCGCCGTGGCTCGTTTGATCTGCATGCGCGCAATCTTCGCACTGAAATGTTCGCGATTGACGCTTGTCGTAGCGTTGAGCGCGAGCTGCGTTTCGGCTCGGCACATGGTCACAACCGCCAACGACGGCGATTCCGACCGTGCCTCGAACGTGCCGTGCGAGATCTGCGCGACGCTCCCTGTTGATTCCACGGTCACTCGCGCGATCGAGAAACGTGTCGCGGATCTGAAGGCCCGTGGCGGCTACTGCTCGGACTACGCGGCAGTGCTGGAAAGCTCGTACCGCAGAGGCCAGATCTCGATTCGCCCTTACATGTGGCGCGTGGGCTCACATCTCGCGTCCGGTGAGGCCAAGCCTAACGGCGAGATGGTGCTCGCGCGAGAGA
>CBQVAZ010000866.1:0-1699 GCA_967720205.1 uncultured Gemmatimonadaceae bacterium
AGGAAGTTCGCTTCAGCGCGAGGCCAGTCCCATTCATACAACATCGTCCCATATGCCAGTGCCGTGTGCGCTTCCGCCAGCGTTCCGTCGAGCGAGAGTGCCTTGAGTGCGGCGGCCTTCGCGTTAGGCCACGCGTCGGTTGGTGGCGTGCGCGCGTACATCGGCAATGCCAGATAGGCATCGGCGAGGCCAGCGTAGGCTCGCGCGAATTGCGGGTCGCGCGCGACGGCTGCCTCGAAGTAGCGCACCGCGTCGGCGCTTGCCCCTTCGGTTCGCTGGTTCCAAGCAAAGCGGCCCTTGAGATACTGTTCGAGCGCCAGCATGTCGCGAGTGGCCGGCCTCGGCGCATCTGACTTCACATTGCCGGAGAGCTGCACCGCGAGCTCGCCCGCGATCGAGCCCGCGATCTCATCTTGTACTGCGAAGACGTCACTCACTTCACGGTCGAAGCGCTGAGACCAGCGCTCGTAACCATCCTTCGCGTCGACAAGCCGTGCGGATATGCGTAGGCGATCTCCGCCGCGTCGCACGCTCCCTTCGACGATAGCGCTGACGCCGAGGCGCGAGGCAACCTCGCGCGCGTCGAGGGTCGTCCCTTTGAACGCGAAACTCGAGGTTCGCGCGGTGACGCGCAGCGTCTTCACTCGACTCAGTGCGTATATCAGCTCTTCCGTCATTCCATCGGAGAAGTATTCGTCGTTAGGATCGGCGCTCAGGTTGGTGAACGGCAGGACTGCGATCGCAGCCGCGACGTTTTCCGTCACCCACGGACCGCTGCTCGACGAGTCTTCAAGTGTCTCGACAAGCTCGGCGGCCGACACCGGACGCTCGTTAGGGTATTTTGCCAGGCACCGCCCGACGAGGGCTCCCACGTGTCGCGCGATACCCGATTCGAGCGGAGCCGGCAGCTCGGACATGTGTGCACCGATGAGCTCATGCGCGCTGCGCTTGTGCGCGAACGGATGCCGTCCAGCGAACACTTCATAGGCAACGACACCCCAGGCGTAAAGATCGGCGCGGTGGTCGACCGCCGGATCACCAGCCGCTTGCTCGGGCGCCATATACGCAGGCGTGCCGATCGTCGTCCCGAGCCTTGTCAGTGCTCCATCTGGAGTGTTCGTGCCGGCGTTGCTCAATGCCTTGGCAATGCCGAAGTCGGTCACGACGGCGACGCCTTCGGAGAGAAGGATGTTTTCCGGTTTGATGTCGCGGTGCACAACGCCCTGTTTGTGCGCGTAAGCAAGAGCTTTCGCGACGTCACGCAGTAGCGGCACTGCAGCTCTCACGGGAATCGGCCCGGCGTCGAGGAGCGAGCGAAGCGACTCGCCGGTGACAAATGGCATCGTGAAATAAGGAAGGCCGTCGCTCGCGCCCGCTGTAAGCACCGGCACGATATTCGGGTGCTGCAGCTGAGCGAGAAGTCGCACCTCGCGGGCGAAACGCTCGGCGGAGAGCCCTTCCGCGAGTTCAGGAGCGAGCACTTTCACGACGACCTTGCGTCGGAACGCTGTTTCCTCCGCCAGGAAGACGCGCGACATGCCACCGCCGCCGAGCTCGCGCTCGACGATGTACGCGCCACCTAACGATTCCTGAAGGCGCGTTCGCAGGTCAGCGTTCACTAATCGTCGCTCGCGACATCGATGCGGCAAAACTACAGGTTCCGCTGTCCCGCCGCTCCGTACGGTTTCAACAAGCTTCA
>CBQVAZ010000867.1:0-1696 GCA_967720205.1 uncultured Gemmatimonadaceae bacterium
CCGAAGTAGCCGGTCGCCACGATCACGTTCTGCGCCGTCGTGACGCGCGCTGCAGTCGAACGCGGAGCGCTCGTTATGCGGAACGCTCCCTGAGCGCCCTCGATCGCTGCGACCTGTTCGTACTGCCGCACATCGAGGTCGAAGTGTGCGACAACGGCTCGATAGTACGCCAGCGCATCGCGCCGCGATGGCTTGGCCGTCGCGATCACGAATGGCACGCCGCCTAACGAGAGTTTCTCGGCAGTGGAAAAGAACGTCGCATACGTCGGATACTGCGTGATCGTGCTGACAACGCACTCGGCGTCGAAGATGGCCACGCTCAAACCGGCGCGCTCGCAGGAGATTCCCGCCGCAAGGCCGCACGGGCCCGCGCCGACGATGGCGATGTCGACAGTGTCTGAAGCGGCCATACGCTGCGCAATGGAGCGTCTAACGCGGCTGCGCGCAACGGGAGCCAACCACCACCGCTTCGTCCGTCACCGCTGCTGCGGGATCCGGCTCCTTGCGGTCGTATGCCCCCCGGCGACCGCAGGCGCCCCTGGCCTCGCTCTCGAGTGCAGACGAGCTTAGGCTAAACGCCTCACGCTGTGCATACGCTGGAGCAAATTCGCGGCGCCCTAGCGGGCCGATACGCTATCGAGCGAGAGCTCGGGAGCGGCGGGATGGCCACTGTCTATCTCGCGGACGATATGAAGCACGATCGCAAAGTCGCTGTGAAAGTTTTCAGCGAAGAGATTGCCACCGTGGTCGGCGCCAATCGCTTCACACGCGAGATTCAGATCGCGGCGAAGATGAGCCACCCGCATATTCTGCCCCTGTTCGATTCCGGCGAAGTGGATGGGCTGCTTTTCTACGTCATGCCGTACATCGCCGGCGAGTCTCTGCGACAGAAATTGCGACGCGAGCAGCAGCTGGCAATTCCGGAAGCTCTCTCGATCGTTAGGCAGGTCGCCGCCGCGCTGGAGTACGCGCACACGCGCGGGCTCATCCATCGTGACATCTCGCCCGAGAATATTCTCTTGTACGAAGGCGAGGCGATGGTCGCGGACTTCGGCATCGCACTCGCGGTGAATCAGTCTCCCGCCGACAAGCTCACTATGCGTGGCATCTTGCTCGGGAAGGTAGACTACATGAGCCCCGAGCAGGCCACGGCGGACCCTTCGCTCGACGCGCGCAGCGACGTATACAGTCTTGGCTGCGTGCTGTTCGAGTTGCTGGCGGGTGAGCCGCCTTTCCGCGGCAAGACGACGCAAGCGGTGATCGCCAAACGGTTCGTAGATCCGGTTCCGTCTGTGCGACGTGTGCGCGCAGCGGTGCCGGCAAACCTCGATCGCGCCATAACGACGGCGCTGGCCCGACAGCCCGAGGACCGATTTGCGAGCGCCGCCGAATTTGCCGCGGCGCTCAGCGCCGCGCCTAACGAAGCAGCGAGCACTCCTTCGGTGGCGGTCTTGCCCTTTCTCAATCTCAGTCGCGACCCCGACTCGGACTATTTCGCGGACGGGATCACGGAGGACGTGATCGCGCACCTCTCCAAGGTGCGCGGTCTCAAGGTGATCTCCCGCTCGTCGGTGATGCCCTTCAAAGCGCGCACTCAAGGGCCGCGGGAGATCGGCGAGGCGCTGCATACGGCAACGATTCTCGACGGCAGCGTTAGGCGTGCCGGCAATCGCGTGCGTATCGTCGCAGAGCTCAT
>CBQVAZ010000868.1:0-1689 GCA_967720205.1 uncultured Gemmatimonadaceae bacterium
TCGTGAGACGCGCTTCATGCAGCCGACGTGGGCACCCGATGGCCGCAGCATCGTCGCTGTGCGCGTGTTTCCCACTCCAGGACGTGGTTGGCACCGGCAGACAAACGAGCTTTGGCGTCTCTCGCTCGATGGCAGCCAACCCGAGCGCCTGTTAGGCGAGCGACTAATGCACTACGAGGCGCCCATCTTCTCGCCTGGCGGGAAGTACTTGTATTTTCACGTCTCGTACTCCACGGGTGACGGGCTGGGACTGCTCACAGCCGGCCACAGAGTGCAACGCCTCGACCTAACGAGCAGCCAGGTCGAGAACGTGCGCTCCAGGGAGCCGACAGCGCTGTCGCCTGAGTTCGTGACCGCGCTCAGACGCACGGGCTACGCCGCGGACAATGCTATCGATCCACCGGCGGCGCTGACGCCGAGCATTTCGCCGGATGGGAAGTGGATCGCCTTCGCGCTGGAGCAGCCCGGCAAGGCGATGACATACCGGCGGCACGAGTATGCTCCACGTACGGCAATCGTCGTTCGTGACCTCGCCAGCGGCTCAGAACGAACGGTGCTGGATCCCGCGGCCAAAGACCTAACGATGGTCAACGCGCAGTACTCGTACGGTGTGTTCCCGCGCTTCGACTGGACGCCCGACGGGCGCAGCATCGTGGCTTGGGAGGGCGGCAAGCTGCGGCGGATCAATGTTGCGACGGGCGCGGTGTCGACGATTCCGTTCACTGCGCGGGTGCATCGCGTGCTGTCCGAGACCACGCGCAGCAAGCTCACAATCGATGACTCGAGCTTCGCCGTAAAGTTCATTCAGTGGCCGGTCGCGTCGCCGGACCGGCGTCATCTCGCGTTCGTAGCTGCAGGGAGGGTGTGGCTGATGGAGCTGCCTAACGGGCGACCACAGCCGCTCACGGCGGACATGGGTCCTGCGGTGCAGCTCACGCCGGCGTGGTCGCCAGACGGCAGCCAAATCGCGTTCGCCACCTGGGACGACTCGGCGCGCGGGCACGTCTGGATTACACCGGCGACGTCGAACAGCACGCCACGCAAGATCACGGCTGCTGCCTCGGAATACCTGTATCCAATATGGACGCCTAACAGCGACGCGATTGTCGTCAGTCATGGATCCGGTGCCAAAACTCCAGGGGCATGGAATGGCTGGAGTACCACGGATGGCTGGGCCGCGCTACGCATCCCACTATCCGGGACGACACCGCCGACCGCGGTCGCAGATCTGGCCGGCGTCGAGTCGCGACGCACGTATTTCGGTCCAGAGGGACGCCTCTACTACCAGCATCAGAATCGGTCGAACATAGCGCGCGGCCTTCTGTACTACCCGTTTCCGTCTGACAGCGCGCTGAGCCTCGTGCTTCACGTGCGTTCGGTGCCACCTAACGGCGGTGCGACTAAGGATCACGTCACATTTCCGGCGTCATTCGGTGGCGGCAGTGAGCCCGTGCTCTCTCCCGGCGGCAACTGGACCGCGTTTCAGGCTGGGCGCTTCATCCACGTGGTGGCCACGCCGACTGATACCAGAACCGTCAACACAAATCCTAACGACTCCGTCCCTGGCCGAGTGCGCGTGTACGACGGCGGGGGCGTGTACCACAGCTGGCGCGACAGCACGACACTCCAGTTCGCGTCCGGCAATCGCTACATCACGTACGACGCAGCGACGAAGCGGGTCGACAGCGT
>CBQVAZ010000869.1:0-1689 GCA_967720205.1 uncultured Gemmatimonadaceae bacterium
GCTTGTGTATCGTGAACAGGCCGCCAAGCGTCCAGTCACATCCGACTCCATCCGTATGGCGCCCTTCGCAGCTAAAGAAGATCCAGTTCGACGTGTCTTTGATTTCTGGGTTGCGCGTCGTCACGCTTTCATGCGACTGCACGTTGCCGCACTGCACGCAGCGGAACTTCCACTGGCGCGGATTGTCGCCATAGAGCTCCCGGCCGCGTGCCAGCCAGTCGGCGCGCGTCATCATTCTGCGAGTCATGGTGTGCCTTCCTGATCTTTGAACCCATGTAGAAACTGAACGCCTACAGTGTGTACGATTGCAGGGCGCCATGTCATGCCGCAAAATTGGCAGGAATGGGTGTGATGAAGCCTGGTTACGAATTCGCCGCGATCGATGTGACGCTCACCGCATTCGGGACACCAGAGCAACATGGGAATAGGTGACGCAGCGCCGCACGATCCAATTCGCGACCAAGCGCTCGATATCTTAGGATTCATTTTTTTCATGGTGGTATACCAGGGTCCCACTTGAACGTTTTCGGACCGTCCTCGCCTCGTTCAAAGTCGACAACCCACTCCGCGTATTTCTCGCCAGTCAATTCCCTAACGATGCAGTCGAGCACCCATGACTTGTGGTGATCCCCGTCGATGCCCCCGTAACGCTGTATTACTGCAAGCGCCGCATCGCGTTGCTGTTGTAGCTCGTCCCGCTCGGCCTTGACACGCTCCAAGGCAGCAAGGATTTTGCTGTAAGCATTTGTTGTTTCGTCCCGCTCTTTGGCGGCGCGCTCAAGCTCTGCCTTCAATTGATTAAAGTCTCGCGATAGCGAGAGTTCGGCCTGGTGTTGTTTTTCGGCCATCTGTCGTAACTCTCGCTCCAACCGACTGCGTTCGCGAGTGGCGGCGTACAGCCGCGCAATCGTCCCAACAATCTCGGATACAGTCGCGTCAGGATCTCCAGTTGCCTCACGGATGGCTCCCATCGCCGCCTCGTGTACAGTGCTCCAGTTGCGGTCGAGCTCATGGTATCCGTCGCGCGCTTCGTCCCGTTCTGCGCGCACCCGTAGACATTCCTCGGCCATGTCGATGAGCATAGGCCCAGATTCAACGAGTGCTTTGATGATAGCCTTCCCGCAGCTGTCTGCTTGAACATCAGCCAATACGTCACGGCGATCATAGAGAAACTTGATCTCATGCTTGAATGTGAGTAGCTGCCGCAGCTGGTCGATTTCCTCTGACGTCATGTTCCCGTTTCTTTCTCGGTGTTCGTCGTTAGCTCCGCCAATTGCAGTAACGCATTGCCGACTTCCAGAAATCGCGCGGCTAATTCGGCGGGCGAATTCTGCGCAAGCAACTGTGCCGCCTTGAACTGCTCACCGATGTTCCGCGGACCGTAATTGCCGCCGCGATAGGACGCCAGGCTAGTGAGCCCGATGCCGGCAGCGCGCTCGAACTCGGCAATGGTTTGCTTCAGACCGGCAAGATCCTGTTTTGCAAACCGTGCCTCGTGCTCTAGGCGCTGTCGCTCGCGCTCCGATTCACTAAGCTGCTCGTGCAGCTGTTGAACCTGTTCTTGACCTAACGCGCTATTCGCCGCTTCGTGACCCTCGCTGTAGCCCTGCTCACGGATACGATTTAAGCACTCGGCGTCATTGCGTAGGACGCTGGCGAGAAAAGGTCGAGTGTACGGTGCGGGCTTGA
>CBQVAZ010000870.1:0-1688 GCA_967720205.1 uncultured Gemmatimonadaceae bacterium
GCAGGATCCGTACGCAGCCGTCGTCACGATGGGCTGCGGCGACGCGTGCCCGTGGGTCCCCGCAGCTCGCCGCGAAGATTGGGACCTGCCAGATCCGAAGAACATGTCGCCTGACGAGTTTCGCTCTGTTCGCGATGACATCGAGCGCCGAGTGTTGGCGCTGCTGGCTGATATTCGCGAAGGTCGGACGATACCTGGCGCGGGGGTGTAACACGATACGGACACGTCGCCCGTTAGGCAGCTGCACGCCCTGGTGTTATACCGCGTGGGCTTTGGCGATTACGGCTTGCCGCGCGACGCCAGCTCCAGCTCCTGTCCGAGTCGCGCCCTCCGCCGCCGCGTGCCCCGCTCCTACACTCGCGGGCATCAAGTGGACATTCTTCGACGACTCCACAGGTTTTTCTCTCGCGCTCCCGCCCGGTTTTCAAGAGCGATCGTCAGGCGCAGCGTTTCGTGAGTGGCAGCTCGAGGGAGACTTTCAGCAATCCATGACGTTTGGGATCATCCGCGGCGGGCTCGGACTTGCAGGCTATCGCCGAGCGTATCAACCCGACCTCATGCGCGAGTACTCGGAGTGCTCTGAATCCGTGGGCGACGACAGAATCTCCATCCAGGCATGGCGCACGCCTAACGGCGTCTTCCGCAACACACGCCGCTTCGATCGCTATGACGTCTTTGCAATCTGGGAGATCCGGCCGGGTGTGTACGCCTACATCACCGGCGGGACCTACTCCCGGCCAACACAGGACCTCATGCTCGGCGCCATCCGCTCGTGGCGGCGCAAGCCGGCATGAGACATCGTTCTACCACTGCAGCCACCACGACGTCGTTCGTCTGACGCAGCTCTCGCGCATCGTACTCGCGCCACGGTCATAATCTCAGTGACATGACACCATGCAGATGACCACCTACCTCAGCTTCAAGGGAGACTGCGAGGCTGCGTTCAAATTCTATGAGCAAGTCCTCGGCGCTCAGCTCGGCGCACTCTTTCGTTACGCCGGATCGCCGATGGAGGGTCAGGCTCCCGCCGGCTGGTCCGACAAGATCATGCACGGCAGCCTAACGCTTGGCGGTCAGACGCTGATGGGCGCCGACATATCGCCCGATCAATACGAGCAACCGAAGGGCGTCTCGCTCTCGCTGCAGATCCAGAGCACCACGGATGCCGAGCGCATCTTCAAAGCGCTGGCGAACGAGGGCAAAGTTATTATGCCGCTCGAGAAAACGTTCTGGGCCGAGCGTTTTGGGATGGTTGTCGATCGCTTCAGCATACCGTGGCTGATCAACTGCGAGGGTTCCGATCAGCCTCCCGAGGTGTGACGCAGCATTCACCTAACGAGTTACTATGCCCGATACCAGCAGTGACGCTAAAGGCGTTTCAGAGACTCTCGCTTCAATCAACCGAGCATGGCTGGAGCGGCGGCCTCGAGACTTGGCACCGCTCCTTCACGAGTCATTTGTAATGGTTCTCCCTGGCTTCGCTGGTCGAGCCACGGGAAAGGAAGCAGCGATCGCCGGCTTCGAGGAGTTTTGTCAGATTGCCACGGTCCATGCATTCGAGGAAGGCGAGCATCAGATCGACGTGATCAGCAGAACCGGCGTGGCCTCAGTCACCTTCGACATGACTTATGAGCTCAAAGGCCAGAGGTATCGGTCGACCGGGCGCGACGTCTGGGTCTTCGAGAGCG
>CBQVAZ010000871.1:0-1684 GCA_967720205.1 uncultured Gemmatimonadaceae bacterium
GTTGGTCCGTGCTAATTCATAGGTTCACCACGCGAGCTATGGCGCGACGCTTCTCGGGCAGATCGCTCACGACGACTTCTCGGCACATACCACACACACATTGCAAATAGCGTGTGACAAACATGTGCTTACTGCTCAAGGAGAGCAAGCTTACCCTGCTGAGGTTCGCAGGCGGCTTGGCGCTTTTTCCGTGGAGCGGAAGTGAGGATGCGTAGCTCACGGTTCTCGGCTGATCGCTCACCGCTGAGCTGCGCAATCGCCTGGGCGCTACATTCCGCGAGCTGAGGATTCTCTTCACCGCTTGCCAAGTATGCTTGAACAGCAGCCCGCGCATACACGCGCGTGAGTTCGTCTAACAAATGCGTAGGCAGGGAGTTCATGAGCGTAGCCCGTAGTCGTTCAGTGCGCTTAGGGACGCGTTGTCACGAATACGTTCTTTAGCCAGCCCAGCACAAAACTCACTACTCTGTTTCACGCAAAAATCGGCGGATACTTGCAGCTCGCGCGCTCCAAGGGGAGGCCGACAAAACAGCGAAGCTCTCCGCCGCGTTATCGAACTGGCGCCGGCTGGTTCACTGAAGCGCTCGAATCCTCACAGTCGCAATCGTCAGTCGTGCACACACGCGCATTCACGTCGACGCCTCCGGCAGCGCGCTCGCGGTTTGGCGATCAGAGACAGCGGTGGCGGCGGGCAGGTGAGGCGAACGTTTTGGAATAGCGCGATAAATCAAACTGCCGTTTCGTCATTAGTCTTTCTCGACGGTTGCCAGCGCCAGATCGACTCGGTAGCCTTGACTCTCCACATGTACACATGGAGAGTGCATCGATGCTTCGAGCCGTACGACGCTGGCTCTGGATGTCGATGGTATTGGCGGGGCTTCCCGTCGCGACCGTCGCCGCGCAGGAATCGAGCGAACTGTTATTGCCCGTCAGTGACAAGGAAGTTGCCGCGCTGACGCAGAAATCCAATTATCGGCTGCGAGCCCAGCTCTATCCAGCGAAGCGCCATCGCTTCGTGAAGATCAACTACAAATTACTGGAGCAGCCGGACAGCAAATTTTCGATCACGGCCTTCGACGATCTGGCGGTGCAGGTGGTCGGGGTCGGCGTCGAGGCGGCCAACAGTTCCGGTCAGTTCGTTCAATGGCGAGGCGAGATCGTCGACTCGCGCTTTCCGCATCGTGCGATCGTGCTCAACGTGCGCTCGGGCGGTTACCCGGCGCCACTGAGTCTGGCTCGCAAGATCGCCGCCGAGCAGCGCGCCACGGGAGAGTCATCGTCGAGCTTCTCGGCGGAACCGCCTGTCAGTGCCGAGCGAAATGTCATGACGAGAATCGACGTGAAAACCGTCGGCGGGGATTGGGCGCTGCTCGGCAAAGGCGCTCGGGTGGTGCTCGTGCCGGTCGAGGATGATCCTCGCTATCACGTCGTCTACGAGGAAGATCGCAGCAAGGTGCCGAACAGCGCACACGGCAATGCCGAGACTGCTGAGAAGCTGCGACGGCAGCGGGAGTTCATGCGCAGTCTCGACGCCGAGCGCGCCGCGGATCAGCTCCAGCAAAACCAATAATTCGTCAACTCTGGCTCAAGGAATAGAGGCCTACCATGAGGATTGCGCTCGCCATTGTCTTGGCGCTCGTTATGCATTCGGCTTTGTCTCAGGAAACGTCGATCCGGATTCTGG
>CBQVAZ010000872.1:0-1679 GCA_967720205.1 uncultured Gemmatimonadaceae bacterium
TACGTGCGATATCCCGCGGTCGAGCCACCGTGCGCGATCTCACGGATGCCGGGTCGCGCCTCTGTAATCGTTAGGCCCAGCGCGTAATCCAGCGTCCGTCCGCTGGTCAGCTTGCCCTGCGTTTCGAGCATGCGCGTCAGCTCAGGCTTTCCCAGCAGGCCGCGATCCAGCGCGTCGTTCCAGATGAGCCAATCGCCAACGGTTGTGAGGAGCCCACCGTTCCCGTGGACCATCGTGAACGGCATGTCTTGCACCCAAGCCCCGCCCTCACGGCTATAGGCCGTCGCACGATTCGGCACGATTCGCCGGTAGTCGTCGCGCCACTGCGTGTTGTTCATGCCTAACGGCTTGAAGAGACGCTCCTGCGTGAAGCGCGCGAAGGGCATGCCGGAAACGCGTGTCACGATCACGCTCGCCACGACGTATCCGGTATTGCTATAGAGGTATTCGGAACCGACCGGGAAGTTGAGGTCGCGCTGCCGATGCACGAGGTCGAGCACTTTCGGAATCGTGTGCACTTCGTTGCCGGGGCCGCGGTCGGCCAGGCCCCACATCGTCCACTGGTCGCGAAGGCCGCTCGTGTGATTGAGCAGGTTGCGAATCGTTATGCGCTGTCCGAAGTCGGGCACTTCGGGGAGGTACTTTCTGATATCGTCGTCGATCGAGAGCTTCCCATCGAGTTGCAGGAGCGCCAGGGCGGCGGCGGTGAATTGCTTCGCGACGGAACCGCTTTCGGAGATCGACTCCGGCGTCAGCGGCACGTTGTATTCGAGGTTGGCCATGCCGTACGCCTTTGCGTATACCTGCTTTCCAGCCTGACCCACACCGACGATGCACCCCGGCGACGTCGTCGTCGCGTAAGCCGCGAAGATGGAATCGACCCGCGCCGAGGCGTTTGCCGGCAGCTGTGCCGCCACGGGGGCGGCTACGATGGCAACGAGAGCTATAGGCGTGAAAAGCGACTTCATGTCTCAATTCTCCCGCTTGGGGTCAGACTCCATGGTGGGGTCAGACTCCACACGGGGTCAGACTCCACTGAGCGTTGCGCTGGGCCAGGACGCGCAACAATGTCGCCGGAACAACATCGCCGCCACTCGCGAAGTTTCACGCGCTATGTGAGGAGTTCGTGCGAATCCTTTGCTGTGTCAATCGCGACATCGAGAGCAACTACGCGCTGAATCTCCTTCTCCCGGAGTTAGCTCGTGCGTCGCATACCGTGCGCGTTGTCCTGTCGGAGCATGTCGGGAATGCAACTGCGCCCGCTGCGATTCGCGCGCTGCGCGCCGTCGAGCAAACGATTCCCAATGAAATGCTCTTCCCGCTGGTCGAGCGCTGCATGCCGCCCAAGGGGCGCGCGCTGACGTTCGACGAATTGAGCACGTACATGGGCGGCGAGCCGCTCACCGCTGTCAATCTCAACGCGCCGGCCGGGCTCGCGTTGCTCGACAGCTTCGCGCCCGAAGTGATCCTCACGATTCGATACGGTCACATTTTGCGAGATCGCGCCATCGCGCACGCCAAGTACGGTGTGATCAACCTGCACTCCGGTCTGTTGCCGCGGTATCGCGGGATCCTTTCTACGCTGTACGCGATGGCGAACGGCGATGCAGATATCGGTTGCACGCTGCACTGGATCGTCGACGCCGGGATCGACAGCGGGCCGATCGTGGCGATCGCGC
>CBQVAZ010000873.1:0-1678 GCA_967720205.1 uncultured Gemmatimonadaceae bacterium
CCAAAGATTTCAGCTACCAGGTAGCAGTTCTAAGTCGTCAGCGGACGTAAATTGATCTCAATGTCACTCGGCCAACGGCTCCTGAGTCTCTGGCAACGCGTCTCGCATCGTCCCGGCGGGAAGCTGCTCTTTTCATTTCTCCTGGGCAGACAGGTGCCGTACACCGGTACCGTGCGGCCGATTATCGTCGAGCTGCGTCCCGGTTACTGTCGCGCGGAGATGTCCGATCGCAGGATCGTGCGCAATCACTTGAACTCGGTTCATGCCGTAGCCCTGGTCAATCTGGCTGAAGTTGTCGGCGGGCTAGCGATGCTTACCGGGTTGCCTCCCACGCTGCGCGGAATCGTGACCGGCCTCTCCATCGACTACAAGAAGAAGGCGCGTGGCCGCCTAACGGGCGAAGCGACGGTGCAGCTCCCGCCGATCGATGGCGACATCGATCTGCCCGTCCAATCCGTCATTATGGATGCGAGTGGAGACGTCGTTGCCGCGATGACGGTGCGCTGGCGCCTGGGACCCGTGCGTGAACGAGTGCCAGTCCCTGCGTAAGGCGTGCAAGTATCTCTCATTCCAGTGTCCGTGGTGATCGCGGCGCGAAACGAGGCGGCGGAGATCGCTGCATGTATCGCGAGTGTGAATTGGGCCGCCGAAGTCATCGTCGTGGAGAACGACTCGACCGATGATACCGTGGCGCTGGCCGCGAAGGCGGGTGCGCGCGCGTTCAGGCATCCGTTCTCCACGATCGGCGCCCAGCGCAACGCGGCGATCAAACGGGCCTCGCACGACTGGATCTTCGTTGTCGACGCCGACGAGCGTGGAACGCCCGCGTTAGGCGACGCCGTCCAGGCCGCCGTAACGCGCGTCGACGGACCGGCCGCCTATCGAGCGTCGAGGCGCAACTTCTTTTTCGGCCGTGAGATCCGCCACGGCGGCTGGGAACGGGACAAGCCGATCAGGCTCTTTCGACGGGAACTGCGCTACGACGAGCGACCCGTACACGAGCACGTGATCGTCGACGGCGATGTGGGAGTGCTCGGCGAGCCTTTGCTGCACACACCCTACGCCAACCTCAGTGAGTACTTCGAGAAGCTGCAACGCTATTCACGATCGTGGGCGGAACAGCACGCCGCGCGGGGGCGGCGTGCGTCCCTCGTAGATCTCACACTGCGGCCGTTCGGCCGCTTTCTCACGATGCTCTTCGTGCGCGGCGGATGGCGCGACGGAGCACACGGCGTTGTGCTCGCGTCACTCGCCGCCATGAGCGTTGCCGCGAAATATGCCCAGCTCTGGGCGCTGCAACGCTCACGCTCAGTGGGGCCTAACGCGTGACCGCCACGCGCTCGCTGCTCGACACCGCGTTCACCCGGCAGGTGGGCGTCGAGCTGCCGATCATTGGCGGCGCCATGTACCCCTGCAGCAACCCCGAGCTCGTCGGTGCAGTCTCCGCGGCGGGCGGCATCGGCGTCGTGCAGCCCGTATCGCTCACGTACGTGCACGGGCACGACTATAGAGAAGGCCTGCGACTCATCAGCAAGATTGCCGCTGGTCGTCCGATCGGGATGAACGCACTCATAGAGCAAGGCTCGAGACATTACCATGAGCGAATGGTACGCTTCGTCGAGACCTCGCTCGAGGAAGGCGTGCGCTTCTTCATTACCTCGTTAGGTAACCCGCGCTG
>CBQVAZ010000874.1:0-1675 GCA_967720205.1 uncultured Gemmatimonadaceae bacterium
CAGCCAGCCTCCGCGAAAACCAGCGCGACATAGTCCTCGAACAATATATGGACTGCGTTTCATGCGATCCCAGACCAGGCCACTGCGATAGTTCTCGACCATCGCGACGATCGGCCCCTGGTCGATGCCGAGATAATCGGTGTCGAACCAACCTTTCCCAGTCACGACTCGCCCGTGCCGTAGACCACTTCCGAGCTGCACAGAGAGTTGGAACGTCGGATTGAACGCGTCGACAAATCCATATTGGCCGAAGAGATCGTCGCCATAGGCCGTGCGCATCGCGCGCAGGGCAGGGATTACGATCTCCGGCGCAAACGGTAGCGATCCTCCCGCCGCTGTGGGCACGAGCGTGCCATCGTCGACAATCTCATTGGCCGCCGCGCCGCGAGCCCGATACGTGAAGAACTTCCGCGCTCTGCCATCGATCGTCACCGTCGTGTCGTTAGGCCCGTCCGACGCCGTGAGGCCCCACACATTGGCGGAATAACCTCTCCAGCCGCTTGGGTTGGCCATGGCATACGCCCTCTGCGCGATCGTCGCCCGCCTGGAGTTCTCGAAGTAGTCGATCCCCCCCCCTTTGCCGCGCATGTACGCGTCGCGAATGCCCTTGAAGTCGATCCAGACGTGCGAATACTGGTGACCGAAGAGCGGCGCGAAGTTCACGTGCGCTTGCCCGTAGAAGTCTGCCCACTGGTACGCGCGCGTCCACTCGTCCCACGCAGCCGGATCGATCGCGTGCGTCGGCGAGCCTAACGCCAGGACATAGAGCAGCATCGCTTCGTTGAAGCCGCGCCAGTCGGCATCGATGAAGCCGCGTTCAGGATGCCAGCCCATAGAGACGAGCGGGGGACGCGGCATCGCCCAGCCCCATTCCACGCGCCGAAACAGCGAGTCTGCATAGGCTCGAATGGCAAGCTCGGTCGCGTTTGATCCGTCGAAGTATTCCCGACAAAAAAGCACGCCGCCGAGCAGAAGCGTGGTGTCGATCGTTGAAAGCTCGACCTGCTGGAAGCGCTGACCGCTCTGCATGTCGAGAAAGTGATAGAAGAAACCGCGATATCCGATGATTCCCGCTGCTTGCTCTCCTTGCGGTGCCTGCCAGAAGAATCGCAGCGTCGTTAGGGTGCGCTGCGCGGCCTCGCCACGGCTCACATATCCGCGTTCTACGCCGATTCCGTACGCCGTCAGCGCAAAACCGACAGACGCAACGCTCGAGAATGAACGCGTCGGCCAGCGATCCGGCGTCAGGCCGTTGCTTGGGTTCGTCGTTTCCCAGAACCAACGAAAGGTTCGCAGCTCGAGCGTGTCGAGGAACGCATCATTGCGAAGCTCCGCACTCGGCGCGGTCACGGTACCGCGCGCGCAACCGGCACCTAACGCGATTACGACACTTAGCGAAGCGGCGGCGCGGAACCTCCGCGCCGCCGTCAAAGTCACACTCAGTAAGCTCCGCATCACCTTGGTGCGCCGATGGTGCCTAACCGCGCGAGACCGTAGCGCAGACCCACCTGCAGTCGACGCCCCGGGGCAGCACAGCTCGGAGAACCGTATCGGTTGCGCCATCCGGCATCCTGATCCGGCAGAGGAACGATTGTAGCCTCGAAGCAGCCAAAGTTCGCTGAGTTCAGGGCGTTGAACAGGTCCGCCATGAGACTCACGCTTTGCCCGCTCCCCA
>CBQVAZ010000875.1:0-1667 GCA_967720205.1 uncultured Gemmatimonadaceae bacterium
CCGCGGCAGAGCGTCAGCTGCTCGTGTCTCGTCCGATCTTGGCGACGAACGTTCGGCCGCGGCGAGCATGCTGCTCATCGGCGAGAGTCGCACGACGAAAGAGCCGGGCGTATGCTCGGTAACGCTCGCAACGACGCCGGCACGACGCAGCGCCGCTATTCGCCTGGCGACATGGGTCTTTATGACGGGCAACGCGCTGACGCTGTGAGTGCCGCGACCGGTGATGACCAACACCTCGCGAACGCCTTCGACCTGTTTGAGTCGCAGCCAGGCGTCGGTGCGCGCGGCCGCCTCGGCGCCTGTTGGAAGGCCGTCTCGTACGTTCAGGGTGCGGCCGTCGCCGAACTGTGCTTCGTCGAAGGCCCGATATAGCGCGTTAGGCACACGCGCTCGGCGCATCGCTACCGGATCACGTCGCGCAGCACCTGTCCGTCGAGGCGCTCGAGCGGTGCGACGTTAAGGATCGCCGCCAGCGTCGGCGCGATATCGACAACGCGCGCAACGCGTGACTGCCGCCCGGGCTTCACGCCGGCACCCCAGAAGATGATCGGCACGCGAGCGTCGTAGTCATGCGGACTGCCGTGAGTAGCGATCGGGAGACCTGCCCAGAGCCAGTACGGCTTGAGAGTCACCGCAACAGCGGCCGGGAGATCGGGTGGCAGCATGTGCAGCCAACGTCGTGCAACGTAATCCTTCGTCGTATCCAGACGTGTGAGCTGTGACACCAAGTCAGCTCGTTGTACGCCAGGGACGGCGCGCATCGCGGCAGCAAAGTCGCGAGCGAGTGAGTCCGCGTCGAGCCCATGTGCTGCGACGACTGTTCGGTCCATCAGGAGCATGTCGATCGAAAAATCGACCGCGCTGATGTCTATTCCCCGTGCGCGCAAGGGCGTCATGAACGCTTGAAGCGCCGCTGACGGGTCCACAAACCCCGCACCTGCGTTAGGGTCGCGCGACTTCGTTCCGGGAAGGGGCGAGACTCCATGGTCCGCCGTGAGCGCGATGACGATGCGTGTGGAGTCGCGCAACACGAACAGCGAGTCGAGAAACTTGCCCAACGAGCGATCGAGCCTAACGATTTGATCGTGCAGCTCGCGCGAGTCCGGGCCGTAGCGATGCCCGACGGCGTCCGTGCTCGACAGAGAGACGGCGAGGAGATCCGTCGCGCTATCGGACGCACCGAGGGAAAGCGATTGCAGTCCCGCCAGCGCAAAGGCGAGCGTGATCTCGTCCATCATCGGCGTTTCCTGGGCCATCGCCCCGGCCCGCGCAGAATCCGGGGAAAGCCGATGTGGGAAAACGAATTCGCGTCCCACGCTTTCCGTAGCGACGCTATCGGGCTCTGGGTACGCGTTAGGCGCCAACAATAAATCCCAGGCCGTTCCCGCCAGACGTTGCGGCAGATGCCGTGCGTTGAACTGCGTGACCCAGTCCGGCAGCGTGTCTCTGTAGTACGTGCTCGTCGTGAAGCGAATGCCGCTGTACCAGTAGACGTCCTGATGGGCCCGGCCTAACGGCAAGATCGCACCACGGTCTTTGCGCGACACCGACAGCGCGCGCGATGCGGGATTCTTTTTGCGCATCCAGTCGATCAGTGCTGTGCCGCGGAAACGATTCGGCGACGCCCCCGGCCCGGGGTCGCCGACAAGCGGCGCCTGATCGTCCAG
>CBQVAZ010000876.1:0-1667 GCA_967720205.1 uncultured Gemmatimonadaceae bacterium
GTGATCGTCGCCGACGTGTCGATTGGCTCGGGAACGAACAAGGTCACGGGCGCAGCGGGAAACGCGATCTCAGTCTCCAATCAGGAGTCCCCGGTCAACCGCATCTCCGACATCAATCCTAACGATGTCGAGAGCGTGGAGGTGCTCAAGGGCTCGGCCGCCGCGGCGATCTACGGCTCCAAAGCATCGGGCGGTGTCATCATCATCACGACGAAGCGCGGACAGGTCGGGCGGCCGAGTTTTCAGCTGCGCTCTGGAATCGGCACCGCGGAACTGGCGTATCGCAACGGACAGCGTCGCTTCACGAGCGTGCAGGATGCGATCGCGGCATTCGGCCCAACGGCGCCGCAATTCTATGACCCGAACCGATTCATCGACTACGAAGACCTGGCGTACGGCAACAAGCCGACGAACTATGAAGTCTCGTTAGGTGCGAGCGGCGGCACGGCGGATACGCGCTACTTCGTCTCCGCGTTAGGTCGGGACGAGGAGGGCATCGTCGACAATACCTACGCCAAGAAGTACACGCTGCGACTGAACCTCGATCAGCGGCTCAGCGACCGCCTCGAGATGCAGGTTGGCGCCGAGGCGCTGCGGACCCTGAGCGATCGCGGCCTATTCGGCAATGACAACAGGGGCAACTCGATCGCGTACACGCTGACCAAGGTTCCCTCGTTTCTCGACCTCAGGCAGCGCGCGGACGGCTCCTGGCCGATCGAGCCATTCTATCCCTCGAATCCACTGCAAACGATCTCGCTCTTCAAGAACGAAGAAGGCGTCTGGCGCAACATCTCGAGTGCACGTCTCACATTCGACGCGTGGACGACGAGCAAGAATGAGCTCAAGCTGATCGGCTATGGTGGCGCGGACATTCTGAATCAGCATAACGCGATCTATGCGCCTCCTGAGCTTCAGTTCGAGCCGCTGGATGGTTTACCAGGGACGACGGTCGTTTCGTCGGCGTACAACCTGCAGAGCAACCTCAACCTCAACGCCGTGCACGTCTGGCGGCCGCTGACGCGCTGGCAGGCGACGTCGCAGATCGGCACGCAATACGAGCGCCGCAACTTCACCGTCAGCCGTGCGTCGGCACAGAACCTGTTAGGTGGACTCGAGGTGGTCACGTCAGGCACGGTGCGCGACCTCGACGAATCTCGTTTGCTGGTGGAGGACTTCGGCCTCTTTGCACAAACCGAGGTTCTCTACAACGATCGCCTGTTGCTCACGCTCGGTGCGCGCGCCGACCGCAGCAGCAACAACGGCGATCCGGGCAAGTACTTCGTCTTCCCCAAGGCCTCCGCGTCGTATCGCTTCCCCGAGCTCAAGCCGGGGCTGGTCGACGAGCTCAAGCTGCGAGTTGCGTTAGGCGAGACGGGAAACCAGCCGCTGTACGGACAGAAATTCACGGCGCTGGATCTCTCGAACATCGGTGGCTTCGGCGCTTTCCGCGTTGGAACGAATCGAGCGGCGTCGGATCTGCGCCCCGAAAGACAACGCGAGCTGGAGGGCGGTGTCGACGCGACTGTGTTCGGCCGTCGCGGGACGGTCGATTTCACGATGTATCGACGCGACGTGAGCGATCTGCTCATCACGCGCACGCTCCCGCCGACAAGCGGCTACAGCTCCGAAGTCTCCAACGGCGCCGAGATGCGAGTTTGGGGTCTCGA
>CBQVAZ010000877.1:0-1666 GCA_967720205.1 uncultured Gemmatimonadaceae bacterium
GAAGGGCGAACACCAGCGCCGGCGACGGCAAGCTCGTGTGGGACACATCAGACTCGCCGCCGGATCGCTTTTCCTTCGATCCGAAGAACCCCGTGCCTGACGACATGGAGAGCTGGGGCGTGGATCGCCAGTCGACGCAAAAGCGCAGCGACGTTCTCGTCTATACGAGCGATGTGTTGACTGAGCCGGTCGACGTGATCGGCAGCGTCGTGGTCAACCTTGAGGCTGCGAGTGATGCGCGCGACACAGACTTCACCGCGGCGCTAACTGATGTGTTGCCCGATGGGCGCGCGATCTCGCTCGGCCCGTTCGTCGGAATCAGGAGAGCGCGCTATCGCAACGGCTACACATCCGAGCAGCTGCTCACACCCGGCAAAGTCGAGAACTTCCGAATCGAGCTCTTCGACATCGCGCACAGCTTCGCGCCGGGGCATCGCATACGACTGGAAATCTCCAGCAGTGCGTCGCCACTTTACAATCCGAATCAGAATACCGGCAATCCCGTGGCGACCGACACTGTATGGAAAGTCGCGCGGCAAACGATCTACCACGATCGCGCGCATGCGTCGGCGCTGCTGTTGCCCGTTCTTGTTCGCAAGCAGACGCCGTGAGCGAGTGACGCCCCCTAGGTCGGCTGCGCCGCCAGAGTAAGAGGAGATCGTGCGCGCTCTGGCTTTCCTCGTCGGTCTTTTGTTGATCGCGGTCGTGCTATGGGACGCGTTCGAGACAGTCATCTTGCCGCGCACCGTGACGCGACGCCTCCGGCTGGCGCGTCTCTACTTCCGCGGCACGTGGACTCCTGTCGCTCGCTTCGCCCGACTCATTCGATCGGATGGCCGGCGTGAGCGATTCCTCGCGGTTTATGGTCCCCTGAGCTCGTTAGGTCTTCTGCTCGTGTGGGCGGCCGGACAGATCTTCGGATTCGCGCTGCTTCAGTTCGGCGCAGGTTCGCGGCTGGCGACTCCAGGCGGCGCGGCAGCATTCCGCGACGATCTGTACATGAGTGGCACGACGTTTTTCACGCTCGGCCTGGGCGATGTGGTTCCAGTCGCGCCACTCTCACGCTTTCTGGCGACTGTCGAGGCGGGAATGGGTTTCGCGTTCCTCGCTGTCGTTATCGCGTACTTTCCGGTGCTGTATCAGTCATTCTCCCGTCGTGAAGTGCGCCTAACGCTGCTCGACGCCTGGGCCGGCTCGCCTCCCTCGGCGGGCGAAGTATTGCGCCGTCTCGCCGCGGCAAACGAAATGAAAGCGCTCGAGACTTTCCTGAGAGACTGGGAGTACTGGTGCTCCGAAGTGCTGGAGAGCCACATCTCGTATCCGGTGCTCGCCTACTATCGGTCGCAGCACCAGCGCGAGTCGTGGGTATCGGCGCTCACCGCTCTGCTCGATCTCACTGCGCTCGCGACCGTAGGGATTGTAGGAGCACCGAAGTGGCAAGCGCACGTCACGTTCGCGATTGCGCGGCACACCGCCGTCGATCTCTCACAAGTTCTCGGCGTCACTCCGGACGTTGTGCGCGATCGATTGCCTCCTCAGGACATGCAACGCTTGCGTCGTCACCTCGAGGAGGCAGGCGTACGTCTAGCGGACGGCGCCGAGTTCGATGCACGATTGATGGAACTGCGACGCTCGTACGAACCGTTTGTCTGCGGGCTGAGTCACC
>CBQVAZ010000878.1:0-1666 GCA_967720205.1 uncultured Gemmatimonadaceae bacterium
CGGGCTGAATGCCCATCGCAAACGTGAGTTCGTTCCGAAGTCTTCGCTCTGGTTATCGTACTGCACGTAGCTGCTGATCTGCAAATCGCTGGACAGGTTCACGCGCACGCGAGTGCCGATGACATCCTGCGTGAATCGGCCTTCGCGAAGCCGGCCGACGTTGCGCGTCCCATTGACCTCAACGATGAACAGCGGCGACGGCTTGAAGGAGCTTGTTAGGCTCAGCTCGTCGAGTGAGCCGGAGTAGAAGTCGCCAAACCACCAGGTGAGCTGTCCGCTGACGATTCGTTTGGCGGCGAATGCCCCTTCGAGGCGGTACCGGTTCCAGTGGTAGCTGCCCGGCGGGATGAACACGCTGTCGGCTATCTCGAACGGTTGCACGAGCCGCTCGCCGACCGGCACGACGTTGAACTCGAAGCGATCTCCGCTCTCGAACGTCCAGTTGATCGGCGCCATGAAGACACGATAGCTCTCCCAATGCCCATCGAGATCGCTGACGAGCGTGCTCTCGAACTCGTGCAACATGCGCCTAACGTCGATACCCAGTATGGGCTGTGTTGGCCGTGGCGCAAAGTTGACGCTCAAAGTGGCGATCTGTACGCCGCGTCGAGGCACGAACCCTAACGAGGGGTCGAATCCGTCACCGAGCATCTTGTACGTGCCGGCGATATCCCAGAGGTCGTTCGGGTAGTCGATCTTGAGACCGTACGCGCTCTTGCGGCCCGTGAGCCCGTCACGGTCCATTGTCACTCCCCACACTCCGACGAGGAAGTTCTTGTCGCCGCGGAAGCGCGACGTCTGATAGATGGCGTCGCTGCCGATGAGCCAGCTGTCGCCGCGGCCCAGTGGGTCTCCGAACGTCGCGATCGCTCCAACCGACGACTCGCCCAGAACATTCTGCCGCAGACGAGCGACGCCTAACGTATTGTCCGTGGGCAGCGTGTCGAGCTCACTCGTGCGCACGACGAGCGCGCCGAAGTTCGAGCGCCCCAGGCGCCCGTTGACCTTCCCTCCCACGGCGAGCGGTACCTCGTTTCCCGCGAGCAGCCCGATGCGGCGGCTGAAGAAGGGGAGCACGTCGCTGCCACGTCCGGTGCTGCCGCCAAGGCCGAGCCCAAAGTCGAAGATGTCGGCGCCTTCCACGAAAAACGTTCGCTTCTCGGGAAAGAACAGTGGGAAGCGCGTGAGGTTCGTGCGGCGAGTATCGACTTCTGTTTCAGCGAAGTCGGTATTCACTGTGAGCGACGCAAGAGTGTTGGCGCCCAAGCGTTGCGTGACGTCGGCACTTAGATCTGCATCACTTCGCGTGGAAGCATCGACGCGCGGCCGATTCAAGCCGGCCGTGAGTGAGGGCCTAACGGCGAGGCCAAGCCCGAGCGTGAACGCCGGAAGCGAGTCGAGAACTCCGGCACGACTCACGTGTGTGACTCTGTAGTTGCGAACAGGGCTCGCCCAGCGAGCCGTTTCCTGCAAGCGCTGCACGCGGCGCTCAATATTGAACCCCCACGAGGTGAGTCCCTGTGCGAACAAGAGGCTCTTCACTGGGATGCGTATTTCGGCGGACCAGCCTGTCGAGGTGCGTTGTGTCGCCGCCTCCCACACTCCGTCCCAGTCGCTGTTCTCTCCCTCGCCCTGATTCGCTACGAGCGCGTCGTAACGCGCTCCG
>CBQVAZ010000879.1:0-1665 GCA_967720205.1 uncultured Gemmatimonadaceae bacterium
TAAAGAAGTGCGAACTCGTGTGCGCGAACTGCCACGTGATGCGCACGATCAACAGGGCAGGCGGCGGGGTGTAGCTCAGCTTGGTTAGAGCACTCGCCTTGGGCGCGAGAGGCCGGCGATTCGAATTCGCCCACCCCGACAGCGTCGTTAGGCGGGCAGTCGTCTCCGTGCGCTGGCCATGTGCGGCCCGAGCGCGCGCACCACGAAGACGAAGAGGATCCACACGACGAGTCCCATCACGATCGGATACGCGTAGGCCTCCGCATACGTGACGGCGTAACCGAGCGTCGGGATCGCGACCCAAGCCGTTCCGATCTTCGGAGCCGGCGACGACTCGCCGTTGCCCTCATCGATCGCGACTTGGGGGTCGGATGAAACCGGCACCGTCACGACGAGCGAGCCGATCGGGACCATGGACTCGGCCGGGCCGCCCTGGACGACGTACACGTTCAGTCCGACGAAACGGACCGCCAGGAGACCTAGGGACAGAGCGACAACGGTCGTCGTCACCGCGACCGCGACGCTGGCCGCGAACGCGTCCGCAAACTCGCGAACGGGACGATTCCCTCCCCGTCGAGACATTGCGCGCCTCCCCTGCCTTGCCACCGCCCCCGGTGGCCGCCCGAGGGCACTCTCGGACTCGGGCAACAACGACGCCATAGCCGAATCGGTGCGGACGCCGGACTCCGTTCGTACTAGGCCACACCCGGCGGACATTCCGCCCCAGCAAACGACCGCGCACTGCATGTGATCGTCGTTGTCGAAGGCTCCAACGGGGCTGGGAAGACGACTTGGTGCCGAACGCATGGTCGAAGCTGCCCTTCTCGAGGAACTGCCCGACCCCTCGACATCCGATGAGCTCGGGCCGGGACGCTTCCGCCAAGCCAATCCGTATGCTGCTGAGCATGAAAGCTCGCGCGCGACCTCTGACCGATACCACACGCGACGTGAAGGTGAGCCGCAACCGGCAGGTGAGCCTTCCCGCCGACTTCGCGCGCCGGCTGGGCTTCAAGCCGGGCGCGAAAATCATTTCCACCATAGCCTGGCTCCCCGCCATGGGTCGCATGCTCGTGTTCATGCCAAAGCCCGTCAGCCACGCGAAGGAACTCGCGGCACTGATCGCCGGCGATGCCCCCGAGGGTGCGGAGGCCTACGTCCGCAAGCTACGGCGCGAGTGGCGGAAGAGGAGCGCTCTCTACTCCGTCGAGATCGTCTGATCGACGATGTCCGCGCCTGGGCGCACGACGCGGAAGTGCGCTGCCGGATCGTCGAGTAGGGCGCGCGTCGCAGCGGCCGTTTCCGCCTGCCCGCTCTCGTTTAGCAGCGTCGCGAAGCTCCCGACGATATCGCGTAGCGCGGCGAGGTCCTCATCGGTGGACGGGGGCCGCAGATTGACCTTCGCGCCCTTCGCGAAGCGATCGCGCAGGCCGCGCTCGTCGAGGCCGCGTTCCGGATCGTGCCGCAGGAACACGACGCCGCCACTCATGCCCGAGCAGATCCAGCGACCGGGATCGCCGAGGACAACCGCGCGGCCACCGGTCATGTACTCGAACGCGAAGCCGCGCAGGTCTCCGCCGAAGAGCACTTCGGCGCCAGACAGCCGAATGCCCGCGCGCGCGTCGGCGCCGCCCTGCACGTAGAAACGCCCGCGCTGCGCGCCGTAGC
>CBQVAZ010000880.1:0-1663 GCA_967720205.1 uncultured Gemmatimonadaceae bacterium
GGCGCCGCTCACGTTGAGCCGCATCGTGCGTTTGGCGCCGGCGGCTTTGCAAAGCTCCATCGCCTTCTCGACGCCGCTCACCTCGCCCGAGATCACGATCTGGCCCGGCGAGTTGTAGTTCGCCGGGACGACAACGCCCCCTTCGGGGTCCGAGCTGGCGCGCGCACAGATCACGTCGATGGACTCCGACGTTTCGCCCAAGATCGCTGCCATCGCTCCCGGTCGTTCGACGCCGGCTTGATACATCAGGTCACCGCGTCGCCTGACGATGCGCGCGGCATCCGCCAGCGCGAACGTCCCGGCCGCATAGTGCGCCGTGAATTCACCTAACGAATGACCGGCTGCGGCGCGCACGTGCGGACGTAGCTTCTCGCGCGTGATCGACCACACCGCGGCGCCGTGCGCGAGGAGCGCTGGCTGGGCGTAGTGCGTCTGCGTCAGTGTCTCTGCCGGACCGTTGAAGCACACCTCGGACAAGACCTCACCTAACGCTGCGTCGACGGCGGCAAAGGCGTCGCGCGCGGGAGCGAACGCGTCGTGCAAGTCCTTTCCCATGCCCGGCTTCTGCGATCCCTGTCCAGGGAACAGCAGGACGACGTCCATCTTCAGAAGCGCACGACCATGGACGCCCAAGTGAAACCCGCCCCGAAGCCGACCAGCAGCACCGTCGCACCGTCGCCGATGCGACCAGTCGCGAGCGCCTCATCCAGCGCGATCGGGATCGAGGCAGAAGACGTGTTGCCGTAGCGATCCACGTTTACGAACACCTTCTCCATCGGCACGCCGGCATGCTTCGCCGTCGCTTCGATGATACGCATGTTGGCCTGATGTGGAATGAGGAGATCGATTTCGCCGCCGGTGAGCTTTGCGCCGTCCAGCGCACGGTCCGTAGCGTCGGACATCGATCGCACGGCGTGCTTGAAGACCTCGCGTCCTTCCATCTTGATGAACTGCGCCTTTTCGGTGATCACTCTCTCGTCGAATGGCCACGTGGCTCCGCCGCCAGGTCGGTAGAGCAGTTCGGCGAGCGTTCCGTCGCTGCGGAAGTACGTCGACAGAATTCCCTTCTGATGCTTGGAGCGCTTCAGGACGGCCGCCCCGGCGCCATCACCAAACAACACGGCCGTGGAACGGTCCGACCAGTCCGTGATTGCGGAGAGCTTCTCGGTGCCAACAACGAGCACGGTGTCGGCGCTCCCGTTGAGCATCAGTCATTCGGCGACGATGAGGCCGTACAGCCAGCTGGAGCAGGCGGCGCTGACATCGAATGCCGCGGCACGCGTAGCGCCGAGCGCGGCTTGCAGGTCAACGGCCGTCGATGGAAGAAGGCGATCGGGCGATGCCGTGCCGACGACGATGACGTCCAGCTCTCCCGCGTGTACTCCAGCGCGCTCCATGGCTGTTTGGGCCGCGGTGGCCGACATGGAGCAATTCGTCTCGCCTGGCGCTGCGATATGACGTTCCCTGATTCCAGTGCGCTGAACGATCCACTCATCGTTCGTATCGAGACCGAGCTTGGCGAACTCGTTGTTCTTGATAACCCGGCGCGGCGTGTATTTGCCGATGCCGGCGAAGTAGGCGATCGGTCGCTTCATGCGCGCGTCTCCTGGCGCTCGGCGTTAGGCGCCAGGCGTCGCGCGATGTGCTCGTTCATGCGCGACTC
>CBQVAZ010000881.1:0-1662 GCA_967720205.1 uncultured Gemmatimonadaceae bacterium
CCGAGCGCGCGGACGAAGTCGAGCAGCGGGATATGGAGCTTGTCGCCGTTTAGATGCAGCCGCGCGGAGATTCGCCCACGCCGAAGTACGCGTATTGTCGCCCCGCGCGCGGTGCCGAGGCGAACGGCATCGAGATTCTGGCCGCGTTGCACAAGGAACTGGCGCCCGCCGAGGAGCCGCGCGATCTCGTGATACTCCAAGCAGCCCTGATCGACCTGAACCTGGGCGTCGTCAGGCCTAACGTGGGCGTGTGCGGAGGCGAATAGTCTACCGTTAAGAAACACGTCGACATTGCGGACTGTCGCCGCTTGTTGGGCGGCAGCGGCATGGAGCGAAGCGAGCGCGATAACCGAGCGGAAGCATGCGGGGAACGCGGCGCGCGTCATGGGTTGCTCTCGGCGTCTGGCGTATTGCTGCGCTGGGGAGTCCGGTCTACCTTCGACGCAAGTTTGATCGGGACCTCTCCCTTGGCTCTCCTCTAGCCGTGACCGGCGAGGCGTTGGCCTCAGGGCGCAACGGTATGATCCGCCTTCGACTGATCGGCACGCTGGATCTGCGGACGTCGAACGGCGCCGAGCTACGTGCAATCCTCGCGCAGCCGCGACGGTTCGCGTTGCTGGCATATCTCGCGGCTGCCTCACCGCGTGGCTTCCATCGACGAGATGCCATTCTCGCTCTCTTTTGGCCTGATCAGGAGCAAAGTCGAGCGCGTGCATCGCTCAACCGCGCGCTCTACTTTTTGCGGCGCGAGCTTGGCGATGGAATACTCGTTAGCCGCGGCGACGAGGAGATCGGCCTCGACACGTCGCGATTCTGTTGCGACGTCGCGGATTTGGAGGACGCCCTCGAAAAAGGGCAGTGGCGCGACGCGCTCGAGTTGTATCGCGGCGACTTGCTGCCCGGTTTTTTCGTCTCAGATGCCGCCGGCTTTGAGGACTGGCTAGAGCGCGAACGCACACGTCTCAGAGCGGGCGTGTCCGACGCAGCGTGGACGTGCGCGGAGCAAGCAGAGCGAGCGTCGGATTTCACGCTCGCTGCGCATTGGGCGAGACGCAGTCTCGAGCTCGCGCCCTTCCACGAGGCGGCGGTGCGTCGTTTGCTCTCGCTGCTCGATCGTGCCGGCGATCGCGCCGGTGCAGCGCATGCCTACGACAGATTTGCGCACGAGATCGCGGCCGAGCTGGACCTTGCGCCCTCGCCGGAGACGCGCGCGCTCATCGACACAATCCGCGCCCGTACGGAGAAGCGTGCCGAGCCACCAAGCTAGCTGCCTAACGCCGCGCCGGCACATTCTGGGCAGCTCTTGCCACTTCAACCGCGCGTACGCAGGCGCTTCACGCGTCGCGCGGCCGTGCTGGGACTCTCCGTCACGGCGTTAGGCATCACTCTCGTGACTGCCAGGACGCTGCTCGCTCGCGGCGAGACTGTCGACCCGGCGCGCGTCGATGTCATGACATTCGAGAACCTCACTGGTGATCCGTCGCTCGACAACCTCGCGCGCACTGCGACGGACAGAGTGATCGGCGGTCTTGGACAAACGGGGCTATTCAAGAGCATCAGACCAAGAGATCCACACACTTCCGGCACTCTGAGCTCGCTCTTGTCCAGGCTCGTGAAGGCCGGCAGAGCGACTCCGGCCAACGGTAGCGGGATTGTTTCGGG
>CBQVAZ010000882.1:0-1658 GCA_967720205.1 uncultured Gemmatimonadaceae bacterium
AACTGCTCGCTTCCGGAAAGCGCGGTGATCCGCCGCGTCGCACCGGTCTCCACATCCAGTGTGAAGAGATCCTCCGCACCGCTTGGCCCCGCGGACCAAGTGAGCGATTTCGCATCCGGGGACCAGACCAGTTGATGCGCGATCGAGGGCACGTCCGCGAGCCGGCGCGGTGCGCTATCGAGCGGCATCACCCAGAGCTTGCCTAACGCGATCATGCCCACGTACCGAGCGTCAGGAGAGAGCGCGAGGCCCATGAAGGCTCGCACCTGCTGTGTCTTCCCTGGCTCCGGAAACCTGGCCGGCGGAAGCGTGACATGCTGCCGCTGTATCGAGAGAGCTGCCGTGAAAGGAATCTCCGAGGGCGTGCCACCGATGGCCGGCACTTTCCATAGGCGGCCGTCAGCGCTGTACAGCAAGGCAGTTCCGTCGGGCGTCCATCGTGCGCGCGTGGCCGCCACATCTGCATGGCTGGTTAGGCGGACCGGGCGTGCGTCCGGCGCGGTAACGCTCAAAACCCAGAGCTGCATCCTGTCGAGCGAATCAGGCGCGAAGTAGCAAATGCGGCCGCCGTCTGGTGCGAAGGCCGGCGCGAGCGCGCGCGCGGGGGCGCCACTCACCGCCGTCACGTGTCCCGTTGCTCCGTCGGCGAACCATAGACGGCCGCCGCGCGCGCCGCGGCCGGAGCTCGAAACCAGCGCGAGACGATTCCCTCTTCTATCCCAAGCCGGATCGCGTAAATCGGCGCCAGCGGCGCTGTCGATGGGGATCTCGCTCGCCTGACCTGTGGCGATGTCGATGCGCGCGAGGCGGCTGCGCCACCGTGGCGCTCGCTCGTTAGGCGGCTGCCCCCTCGCAAAAACGATCGTTGAGCTGTCGGACCACGCCGCGGCACCCTCGTAGCCGTCAGGGTTGCCGAGCTGCGTCAGCTGGCGCGGTGCGTCTGCGTTGCGTTCGAGTATCCACAGGCCAGTGCGACCGTGGCGTTCGCCCCGAAATACGATGCGTCGTCCGTCCGGTGAGTATGATGGATCGAGGTCTTCCGACGTGTCGCGCGCGGCGTTGGTGAGCTGTCGCGCCTTGCCGCCCTCGCTCGGTATTTCCCATAACTGCCCGAGGAGATCGAAAACGATCGTGCGACCGTCCGGCGACAGGTCGAAGCTGAGCGTCGTCCCTTCGCTGACGTTGAAGGAGATGTGCTCGGTACCTGAGGTCGTGCAGGCAGCTGCGGCGACGAGGACAAACGCAGCGGCGGAACGTCGGCGAGGCGGCATGAACGGTCGGGTCAGAGGGTGGCCTCAACGGTGACCAGGCGCGGACTAGCCAAACTGCCAGCGGTAGTCACATTAGCGCCGTTGGTGCAACGCCAACAGCGCGAGGTACGCGTTCTTCCGTTCTTCCTTCCCGCTCGAGGTCCTCAATGATCCGAAGTGAAAATCCATTCCGCCGCGCGACGCGGCTCGCGGCCTGCGTGCTCGCGACGACCGCACTCGTCTCGTGCGCCGACACGGCGGCACCCACGTCACACGCGCTCCTCCATGGCGATCTCGTAATGAACTCGGCAGATATCGATCCGGGTCTGGTCGCCGAGGTGCACGCGGCGACGTCACGGTTCCATACCACGGTGCAAGCCGCCAAGGCCGGATACGCCCTAGGCTCAC
>CBQVAZ010000883.1:0-1654 GCA_967720205.1 uncultured Gemmatimonadaceae bacterium
TTATTTGTGATTATTCCAGCTCGGCGCCGCAGCTTAAGCGCATTTCGTTAGGCGGCGGAACGATCATCCATGACTATCGAGAATCCGAATGTCGTTGACATCGTGGCAACTCGAGACGACCTGGATGAGGTACTGCTGGTGATCACTGATCATCTCGAGTGGCAAGACGTCCATCAGCACTTGCTCACTCTCCAAGAGAAGATCAACGGCTACCTGGCGTTCATTGAAAGCGGAGAGCTCCTTCGAAAGTATCCCAACGCAGCCGGTAAGAACGTCAGGATCGAGGTTGCGCTGAAGCATTCACTTCCGTCCGATGGCGAGGAGTTCTTTCAGCGAGCTCGCGGGATTGTTGAGCGTGCTGGTTTTCGCCTTTCGTGGCGTCTGCCCGCCGCCTAACATGCGCCTGAAGCTGGCGGCGCCCGTCCTTGAGGGTAGAATTGCGTTTGTGCACCGTACAGTGTGGCGCCGCAGCTTAGGCGCGATTCGTTAGGCGGCGCGATCATGCTCCAAGGCTGGAAAATGGCACCGCGACTAGCGTTTGTGACGACTCTGTGTTTTGGAGCCATGGCCGCGCCGCTCGTCGCTCAGGATACGCTCGTTGCGGGCGAGCCCGACGACCGGTGGGCGACAATCGCTCAAACGGTGCCAGGTTTTGCCGGCTGGTTCTGGGAGGGCACCACGCTCGTCCTCATGCTCGTGGATACCGCGCAGCGAGATGCCGCGGTTGCGGCGATTGCGGAGGATCTGCGAGGACGATACGTAAGGAGGGTGCTGGTTCGTAAGGCGGATTTCGATTTCATCCAGCTCCGCAGATGGAAGTTACTCGTTCCCATCTTTGCCGACTCCCAAATAACCGCAGTCGGTCCCGACGTGGTCCGGAACCGTGTCATGGTAGGGGTGTCGGACTCCGCGTACCTCGCTCCCACGCGCAAGCGCCTGGTTGCGCTAGGGATTCCAGACGGGGCTTTGGTGCTCGAAGTGATGCGTTTCATACCGCAGTGAATCCTCGCAGCTGCGCGCCGCCTAACACGCGCTTGAAGCTGACGGCGCCCGTCGTCTGTGGTAGAATTGCGTTTGTGAACGTTCACGTTCGGCGCCGCAGCTTAAGCGCAATCCGTTAGACAGCACGCCATCATGTCCGTGGTCACCGTAAAGACAGCATCGAAGTTCACGCTCGTACCTTACACTCTGGGCGTCGCGTGGCGTGCCGAGCGTAGTGGCACAGCACTCGAACCACGACGTGCCCTCCAAAGAGCCAGGAGCGAACTTGAGGACTGGGGTGCGACGGTCGAGGACGGCTACGTAGAAAACGAGCTTCGCTTCAAGGGCGGCGCGCACCGCAAGGGCGGTCCGTTCTACATGGATGGGGAAGTGTCGGCGGTGCGCACCGATGATGGAATTGCCGTCACCGTTAGCGCCAACTTCGTACCAGCTGTGGCGGTGGCGCTGATTGCAGGAATGATGCCCGCCCTCGCCGGTCTACCGCCGTGGATCGGCCTAGCTGCAATTCCGCTTGTTGGGCTAGACGTCGCATTAACCTGTCGGCGTCTGCGCGGCTTCGCGCAAGCTGCGATCGACCTCAATCGTCCCGTGCGTGCTGTCTGATATCAACTTTGAAGTGCAACACTGAGTCTCATCGCGCATAGCATTCCTC
>CBQVAZ010000884.1:0-1651 GCA_967720205.1 uncultured Gemmatimonadaceae bacterium
CGAAGTCAGCTATCCGCCGGGCGGGGCCTCGCGCGCGCATAGTCATCCCTGCGCTGTCTTCGGCTATGTGCTGAAGGGCACGCTGCGCTCACAGGTGCGGGGCGACACCGCGGGCACATACCGTCCCGGCGACACGTTCTACGAACCGCCTAACGGCGTGCATGCCGTTGCAGCAAACGCGAGCACGAAGGATCCACTTCGATTCCTCGTCACTTTCGTCTGCGACAGCACTGCGCCGCTTTCAACTCCAGTACCAGAGAGGTGAACGTCATGAAACCGCGCTTGAACTATGGGAGAATCGCATCAGGTGTCTACGATGCGATGGACGCGCTCGACCAATACCTGGCCGCGTGCGGGTTGGAAGAGTCTCTTCTCCACCTCGTTCGCTTGCGAGCGTCGCAACTCAACGGCTGCGCGTACTGCATCGACATGCACTGGAAGGATCTGCGCGCACTCGGCGACAGCGAGCAGCGGTTGTACTCACTCGATGCCTGGCGCGAGTGTCCCTACTACTCCGATCGCGAACGCGCGGCTCTCGCGTGGACAGAGGCGGTGACGTTGATCAGCGACGGACACGCGCCTGACGCCGTGTACGAAGAAGCGCGCGCACAGCTCAGTGAGAAAGAGCTCGCGGACCTAACGTGCGCGATAGCTACGATCAATGCGTGGAATCGCATTTCGATCGCGGGCCGGTTGGTCCCTGGGATATACCAACCAGCGACTGCCACTGCGTGACGAGTGACCTACAGGAACGACGTCGTTGCCGAAAGGACGTGGTCGCCAAGAACGTTTCCCGTACGTCACTCGTCACGAAGTGCACTAGTTAGGCGACCGCAGAGACCCTGTTTCTCAGCTCGGCCAGGACTTCGGGCCAGCGTTCCTTGTGGAAGATGAGACGCACAGTACGAATGCGTCCGTCTTCCAACGTGAGCCACTCCACGCTCGGAACCGCGCCGACCGCCGTATCGGTGACGAAGTCGTAGACGACGCAGACGTCGTTGCCGTCCACGAGCGTCGCCTTTACGTCGTTGCGTTCCAGAATCGCCCCGAGGCGTTTGAGCGCCCCCAAGTACTGCTCAACACCCTGCATTGTCTTGCCCGGCATCTGGAACTCGACGTCATCGTGGAGCAAGCCGGCCACGCGATCGAAATTCTTGCGTCCGACCGCTTCGATGTACTCGAGTGACACCGCGACTGGATCTGCTGACGTGCGCATATCATGTCCTCCTGGTTGCCGCATGACGGCTGGTTGATTTCGCTCGTCAGCGATGATAGCTCATGGCACTTTAAAAAATCAAGTAGCAGCTGGATAATCTCAAGCTAGGTGGCTATCTTGGAGTCCATGCGTACCTACGGCCAATATTGCGGTCTCGCGAAGGCGCTGGATCAAGTCGGCGATCGCTGGAGCCTACTCATCGTGCGCGAGCTGCTCATACGCGGACGCTGTCGCTATACCGACCTGCGAGACGGACTCCCCGGCATCGCCACCAACCTCCTGGCTGATCGCCTCGTCGACCTCGAGGAAGCGGGCGTCATCCGACGTGAGATGGCCGAGCCGCCCGTCGCAACGTCGGTCTACGAACTGACCGAGCGCGGCAAAGAGCTGGAGCCCGTCATCGCGGCGTTAGGGCGCTGGGCCGGACCGCTCATG
>CBQVAZ010000885.1:0-1647 GCA_967720205.1 uncultured Gemmatimonadaceae bacterium
AGCGCGCGCGTCAGTACCGGTGGCGCTAACTCGAGCAGCGCAATACGCTGCAACAACTCGCGTGCGTGCTCGCCGTGCGACACTCCTAGGCCGCGTGCGTGCAGCCGGGTCCACAATTCGTACTCGAGCAGCCTACTGCTGACCAACGTTTCGTCCCAAAGCGACGCGGGCGGGCTTTCATCCTCCGCCAGCAAATGCGCGAGCGCGACCGATGTGTCCAGATAGATCAACGGTCTTCGCGATCAGCCTGCAGCTCGCCCATCAACTCGGCCATGCGCGCTACCGGCGCGCGAGGCGGGGCGCCTTCGCGGACCACAAGCGGTGCCGACAGCCACCCTTGGCGCATAGCCTCCGCCAGTAGCGCGTCCGATGTCAGCGGACCGCGACCTTGAGGTGGGCGAAGCTCCGCTACGACCCGGTCGCGATCCGTAACGAGCACGACTTCTCCGCCGCTGACGACCCGGATGTATTCGCTCAGGCGGTTCTTCAGGACTTTGAGGCCCACAGTCCGCATGACAACAAAGTAGCTTCCAGAAGCTACCTTATGCAAGGCATTGAGTGACGAGCCACCTCCGGAGGATTGCTTCCGTCCCGTTCAGTCGCCGCCTTCGAGTCGCTCGAAGTCGGGGTGCTTGAAGATCTCGCTCTCAATCGCACGACTCTCAACACCGGCATCTCGAGCGGCGTCCGTAAATCTTCCGGCCAGCGTCGCGACCAGCTTGTTCATCTCAGTCACAGCGTGAATGAGTTGGCCGGCGTCACGCGATTCCCAGTATCCGGTTTCGTCGCGCACCGTTACTTCGAAGCCGAGCGACTGAGCGGCTTCGAGTGCCGCCACTATAGAATGATGACAGCGAACGAGATTGTCGTTGCCATGGACCGAGGCGTACTGCGTTTTGCAGCAGCAATGCCAGCTCCAATGGGAGATGGCTCGACCCGGCAGGCAAATTCGAACGACGCCTAACGCGGCCGGTTCGCTGCCGCTTCCGACGGCGATCCCGAAGCCGTACGCGACGGTCTCGACATCCGGCGGCACTTGGATGCTATGATAGCACAACCCATTTTCGTCATTCGGCGAGACGCCGGACTCGGGTATTTCAGTGGCTCGCGAGTACAATTCTTCCCGCGCGAAGAACGCCGCGAGGTGCGCAACGTCTTCCAATCGTTGGAACGCCAATCCTCGCAGCTTGGGCAATTCGCCGAGGGTGTCGTGCGTTAGGCGTACGACGTCGGAGACGCGTGCGAATGGAAGGTCGAGCGAAGCGTCGTGCAGTTGTCGCACTCGCGAGGCCGCTTCAGCCTCTGGTATTGTCGCCGCGAGGCGGAGTTCGTAGCAGATGTGAAGGCCCACGGCGCTTGCAATGGGAGAGGTGATAGCGCTGCACGATGCCATTCCGGGCGAAGATACTCGCGTGGCTACTCACGTGCGTACCAAATCGCTGCCGCTATCACCCAAACGACCCACCGAGCTGCTCGCCGTTCCTCTCCGCGATGTGCCGCGCGCTCCGTTGCGCGTCGGGCGAACCGCCTAACGCCGCACGGCTCCGGCGGGTAGACGGTAGAGCAACTTGACTGTGAGTGCGTCAGCATCGGTGATCTTGTATTGCCGGCCCTCAGTCGCGGCGGCCATGATGTCTTCCATGTTAG
>CBQVAZ010000886.1:0-1646 GCA_967720205.1 uncultured Gemmatimonadaceae bacterium
AGGAGATAGCCGAGTATGACGCGGTCGAACAAGTTGATCCGCTGGACGATGGAGACGGCGATCAGGCCGATCAGCGTATTGATAAACGTCACCAGCAGCAGCGGCAGGAAAATGTCAGTCGGGTTCGCCGCGCCAGCCTGCGCCCTGTACACCATGATGCTGATCGGGATGACCGTGAGTCCCGAGGTGTTCAGCACCAGGAACATGATCTGTGCGTTCGTCGCCGTATCCTTCTGCGGATTGATCTCCTGCAGCTCCTGCATCGCCTTCAAACCCAGCGGCGTTGCCGCGTTATCCAGGCCAAGCATATTCGCGGCGAAGTTCATGATGATGGAGCCGTGCGCCGGATGATCTGGCGGCACTTCGGGGAACAAGCGCCGAAAGAACGGCTTGGCCACCTTTGCTAGCACGGCGATCGCACCACCCTGCTCGCCGATTTTCATGAGACCGAGCCAGAGCGTCAGCACGCCCGTTAGGCCCAGCGAGATCTCGAAGCCGGTCTTGGCGTTGTCGAACGTGCTCGTGACCATCTTCGTGAAGATCTCGGTGTCGCCGAAGAAGATCAGGCGCACGAGTCCCACGACGAGCGCAATCAGAAAGAACGCGATCCAGATGTAGTTGAGGACCATACGGTCGGCTCAGACGTCTGTTCGAGTTAGCAACTCCACCAGTACCGGGACGTGATCACGCATCAGGACTTCGGTCGCAGCCAGGGGGAACTCATAAGTGACGACCGGCAACCCGGTGTCGGCACCCCAGGACCCAAACGACCCGGGAGTAGGATAACCCACGTCCCTAACGAGCGGCATGCCGGTTCGCTCGGCGAGCCACTGCCCAAGCGAGCTGTCATTGGCGTCGTCGATGCACGCCAGCGGCGCGTGCATCGCGACCACCGCCTTCGGCGCGAGGTCCTTGATGAGCGCCATGAGCGCCTGTGTCTCCGGCTCCGAGCCGCCGCTCTGCCCCGGACTCAAGAGTACGTCGCTCGGATCTTCCATCGTCGACCGGTGCGTCACCACGTTAGGCTGCCAGTCGCGCGACGGGAAGTTGCGGTTCAGGTCCACGCCCCGCGCATTCCCTCGCGTCCCGCGAACGAGGCCGTCGGGATTGGCGGCCAGAACTACAGCGCAATGGTCCGACGGCTCTCGCAGTTGGCGCAACGCACGACTCAGCGCATACGTCGTTTCCGGTTCCTCACCGTGGATGGCTGCGAAGACCAGCAACGAGCATTTCTTCCGCGGATGCCACACTTCGAGCGGCAGCCCGAGATGCGACCTGCCGTACGAGTCGGGCTGCCACGGGATGGTGCCCCATTCGGGGCGCGGTCGCAGATTCAACCTAACGCGGGGTCGTCTTGATCACGAGATAATCGACAATCGTATCGCGCCGAGGGCTCGGTACGCAAGTGCCATGCGGCCGCTCGACATCCCAAAGTAACCGCACCGCCTAACGCGAATCAGGGACAGGGCCTGGTTGCCACGTAAAGGTCCAGACGATCGAAGCAGGTTGCCGGCGTGCACGCCACACCTGCTGTCTCCGGTCGGGCGGACATAAAATAGAGTGATCGCTGATCGTTTGAGAGAAAAGGTGCGAGGGTCATGGCCTGTGGCGTGTTGACTGCCGCGAGCTTCTCTGGCGTACCCCAC
>CBQVAZ010000887.1:0-1641 GCA_967720205.1 uncultured Gemmatimonadaceae bacterium
CGCAGATCCAAACGCTCGCTCTGGAACGTGCTGTGGAAGCGCTCCAGTGTGGCTCGGTCGCGCGCGTCCAGCGGCACACCGTACGACGCAACCCGCGCCAGCATGGCTGTGCGATCAGCCAGCGCCTGTTCCTCGTTAGGTTTCGTCGAGTCGAGCAGCGCGACGATGTCTTCGATGCTGCGTCCGGTCCATCGCTCCGAGTCCGCGGGCGGCGGATACCCTAACCAGAAACAGAGATATTCAAGACGGTTGCGCGCGCGTTCGAAGAGCGCCTTGAACATGAGGTGTTGCAGCAGATTGTCGCGGCGGATATCGATGAGGTACGCGATGCGCGGCCTGATGGCCGCCATGTACGAGAAGTTTTGATCGGGTCCGACACCGATATAGGCGCCACCGCGCACTTTGCGCGCTCGCAGCGCACCTACAGGATGTAGATACGAGGACTCGTTGGAGATGAGGTTGTCGGAATCGAAGTATCCTGCGGGCTCGGAGAGTCGAGCGACGCGCGCCGCGAAGGCGCTGTCCACCGGCCTGGTGCCGATGAGACCAACGGTGGCCACGCGCTGGCCGGACGCGGGCAGCGGCCAGGCGAGCGACCCGACCGCAAGTGCAACGATGAAGAACCTAACGACTGCTCTCAATTCTCACTCCGGGCACTCCGGCTCCGTTGCACTTTAGAGTCGGGTACCGGCAACAACAAGCAGCCGCGGATCTTCGCGGATCTCAGCGGATGAGCGTTCTTGCATGTCGACTCGATGATTCTGGTGTCATTGATGCAGTTTTCCTGAGTAAAATCCGCGTTCATCCGCGGCAATTAAGCTCTTGCTCTCTCCTGAACGTTGAACCTGCCACCCCACATTCGCGTTGACCTTCCAGCTCGCGCCGTGTACAGCGAGGCCGCGGGCGTGAGTCGCGTCATCCCTCGCGCGGTTGCTGTCCCGACGTCGGTGGAAGAAGTCATAGCCGTTGTTGAGTGGGCGCGCGATCAGCAAATGCCAATAGTGCCTCGTGGCTCCGGGAGTGGGATGGCGGGCGGAGCCGTTGGCGACGGCGTCATAGTGGACCTGAGTCGTCTCCGCGAGCTCCACTTGGATAAGGACACATCTTTGGCCGACGTGGGACCGGGCGTGACGCGCTCGATGCTGGACACCGCGGCGCGCCGAGTTGGGCTCTGGTTCCCAGTGGATCCATCCAGCGGCGCGTTCTGCACGCTCGGTGGCATGGCCGCGACGAATGCCGCCGGCCCGCGCTCCCTCAAGCACGGCGCCATGCGCGCGTGGGTCGAATGCGTCGCCTGTGTATTCGCAGATGCAACACGAGCCGTTGTTAGGCGCGGCCAGCCTCCCATCACACAGGCTGCGACGCCGACGCTCGCGCGCTACGAGGCTCGAAGGTCCGCGCTACGCGAGCAGGCCGCGCGGCTCAAGCTCCCCGCGGTGCGGAAAGACTCGTCGGGTTACGGTTGGCGTGACTTCGCACAGAGCGGCGAGCTTGTCGATCTGCTTGTCGGCAGTGAAGGGACGCTCGCGCTGATCACGGGTCTCAAGTTGCGCCTGATCGCGGTGCCTAACGCGACGGCGACGATTCTCGCCGCGTTCCCCAGCCTCGAAGGCGCGGTCGCGGGTGCCGCTTTGGCTCGCG
>CBQVAZ010000888.1:0-1630 GCA_967720205.1 uncultured Gemmatimonadaceae bacterium
CCGCCGGCAAGCTCCACCTCGTCCAGCGATCGCGGCCGCGCGAATCGCGCTGTGGAGCTCACGTAGAGCCATGCGGCGTACGGCCTCTCCAGCTCCCACCCTTCGACGCTGCGCGGCGCGCGCGTGAGATTCGGCGTGTAGATGTCCTGCTCGATTGCAATCTCGTGCGACACGCAAGTGCTATTCGATCCAGCACGCACCTCACAACTCGGCGGCTGCTTCGTTAGGCGCTTCGCCCAGCGCGGCACGCGGTATACCTCGGCGGACAGCCGCACGCCGTTGGAGTATTCTTCGTCGGTTCGCGCGGCCGGATGCTGCCAGAAGTTGTAGGCGTCGTTGTCCAGCCGTGCCCGGAACGCGGACTGCGCCTGCGTTGCCGCCGGACCGAGCGCGAGAAGTGCGGCAAGCAATAAAGTCGCCTTGCAGCGCGGCGCGCTCCCAAGCGCGCCGCGAGAAACTTCTCCGAGGACTTTGCCTCGCGATCCGTCAGTTGAAAGCATTGAGTCCGGTGAGAGCCTGGCCGAGGATGAGTGAATGCACGTCGTGCGTCCCCTCGTACGTATAAACACTTTCCAGATTTGCCATGTGACGCATCGCACCATATTCGGCGAGAATCCCGACGGCGCCTAACAAGCGACGCGCTTCCCGCGCAACATTGGTCGCCATGTTCACATTGTTGCGCTTGGCAAGCGAGACCTGCTGCGGGGTGTACGTGCCGGCGTCCTTGAGCCGCCCGAGATGCAGCGACACGAGCTGCGCCTTGACGATCTCTGTCAGCATGTCTGCGAGCCGCTCTTGCTGAAGCTGAAAGCTCGCGAGAGGTCGATCGAACATGACGCGATTCTTTGCGTACGACAGCGCTTCTTCCAAACACGCGATGGCGGCGCCGATCGCGCCCCAGGAAATCCCGTAGCGCGCTTGCGTGAGGCACATGAGCGGTGACTTGAGTCCACCGGTTCCAGGGAGCAATGCGTCAGCGGCCAGCGTCACGTTATCAAAGACGAGCTCACTCGTGTCCGAGGCACGCAGGGAGAGCTTCCCTTTCTGATCTTTTGCCTTGAAGCCTTTGGCATCTGTCGGAACGATGAAGCCGCGGATCGCGCTGGCGTCCTTGTCGCCATTCGTCTTGGCCCACACGACGGCGATCTGCGCTGTGGAGCCATTGGTGATCCACATCTTGCTGCCGTTCAAGATCCAGGTGCCGTCTTTCTCTTGCCGCGCCATGCTGATCATACCGGCTGGGTTCGACCCGAAGTCCGGCTCAGTCAGGCCAAAGCAGCCGATCACCTCACCCTTCGCCATCGGCGGCAGGTAGCGGCGTTTCTGTTCTTCGCTCCCGAAGGCGAAGATCGGATACATCGCCAGCGCGCCTTGCACGGACGCAAACGAGCGCACTCCGGAGTCGCCGCGCTCCAGTTCCTGCATGATCAAGCCGTACGCGACGTTGTTGAGCCCCGCACAGCCGTACTCTTCGGGAAGATTCGCCCCGAACACACCTAACGAGCCGAGCTCAGGGATGAGCTCTTTGGGGAAGCGTCCCTCGTCGTAGCACTTGCCGATGATCGGGAGGACACGCTCATCGACGAAGCGGCGAATGCTTTCGCGAACGGCGCGCTCCTCTTCTGAAAGC
>CBQVAZ010000889.1:0-1630 GCA_967720205.1 uncultured Gemmatimonadaceae bacterium
GCGGGATTCATCGCAATGTGCCAACAGGTTGATCAACTAAAGCTGTCAGCTGCCGGCTCCCAGTTAGAAGCTGTCAGCGAGCAATGAATGGCGCCGTTTGATGCCTGCTGGTGACTTCAAACTGACGGCTGGTAGCCGACAGCTTTGGTTGAAGTTCTGTCCCTATGACAGGATCTTGTCGTCCACGATCCACCCGTCGCGCAGCTCGATGATTCGCCGCCCGTAGTGGGCGTTTTCGTCCGAGTGCGTCACCTGGATGATCGTCACGCCTTCTGCATTGAGCCGCCTGAAAAGCTCCATGATCTCGCGCGCTTGAGACGAATGCAGGTTGCCGGTCGGCTCGTCGGCGAGGATGACGGAAGGGCGGGCGATGACGGCGCGAGCCACACCGACGAGCTGCTGCTGGCCACCGGAGAGTTGTCGCGGATAGAGGTCTTTCTTTCCGACGATTTGAAAGCGATCGAGCGTGTCAGCGACGAGCGCTGCTCTCTCGGCGCGCGGAACGTCGCGATACGACAGCGGGACGTCGAGGTTTTCTGCGACCGTGAGGTCGTCCAGCAGGTGGTACGCTTGAAAGACGAAGCCGATATGCTTGCGGTTGATCGCGAGCCGCTCTTTTGTCGTTAGGTTGTGGATCGGCGTTCCGCGGAAGTTGAACTCGCCGTTCCACGCCGCGTCCAGCATGCCGAGGATGCTGAGCAGAGTCGACTTCCCCGCGCCCGACGGCCCCATGATGGTGACGAAGTCGCCAGGATTGATGTCGGTCGTGATCTGCCTCAGCACATAGCTGCGCCCCGCCGCCGTGTCGAAATACTTCTCGAGGTTACGCAGTCCCACGACGGGCCCCGGTGGGATGGGAGCCGGCGCGGCTTCGGCCGCTGTTTTCTTGAGAGACCAGATCACTTGGCGGTTCCTTTCATTCTCATTCGACTCGTAGGACAGTAACACGATTGAGGCACGACGCGGAGCACCAGGAACAAGCTAGCGAGAGCGGCGGACAGCGGAGGAGCAGGTAGTGCTATTGCAGACGCAGCGTGTCGACAGGATCGACTCGCAGCGCCCGGAAGGCGGGCAGGACGGAGGCGACGAGCGCGACAAGCAAAAGCACCACTGCCACTGCTCCGAGAACGACGGGATCCGTCGCGCTGGCGCCGAATAGAATCGCTCGAAGGACGCGGGTGGTGGCAAGCGCTCCAAGCAACCCCAGGGCAACGCCAATTGCCGCCATGAGTGCCGCCTGGCGCAGCACGAGTTGCAGCGTGCGACGCACGCCAGCGCCTAACGCGGAGCGGATCCCGATCTCATGCGCCCGCTGCGCGACTGTATACGAGAGCACCCCGTAGATGCCCATGGCAGCGAGCAGCAGCGCGAGCGCCGCCAGGCCGGTCAGCAGGCGCATCATGAACCGAAGCGGAGAAATCAGGTCGGAGAGCAGCTCGGTCATGGGCCGCACGGCGGTGAGTGGCACGTCCGGATCGATCTGAGCGGCGATGCCGCGCAATGTCGGCGCAAAGGAGGCTGGTTCACCTCGCGTGCGAACGTGAAGCGTCACGCTGCGGCCGGGCTGCTGGGCAAACGATGTGTAAACAAAAGCGGCGCGACGAGAAGAGAGCGGGTTGCCCATGGAGTT
>CBQVAZ010000890.1:0-1630 GCA_967720205.1 uncultured Gemmatimonadaceae bacterium
GCCGGCAACGCGGCGCTGGAAGAAATCGCCATGGCCTTGCATACACGCAGTCAGCTCTTTGGCGTCGAGACCGCGATAGATACGCGCGAGATCGGCCGCGCGTCGCGGCTGGTGGCGGCGTGCAGCGGCATTCGCGTGCCGCCTAACAAGGCCATCGTGGGCGTGAACGCCTTCGCGCATGAAGCGGGCATTCATCAGGACGGAGTGCTCAAGCACCCGACGACGTACGAAATCATGAATGCCACTCTCGTCGGCCTCGAAGGCGGGCGCTTGGTGCTTGGCAAGCACTCGGGCCGGCATGCACTGCGAAAGCACCTGGAGGCCGCTGGCCACAGCTTGAACGACGAGGAGTTCGCGAATGTGTTCGCGCGATTCAAGGAAGTCGCCGACCGCAAAAGGCTCGTAGACGACCGCGACATCGAAGCGATCGTTGCCGTTGAGACGCGTCGCGCTCGGCCTGTCTACGAGCTCGACCTGATCCAGGTCTCTTGCGGCACACACGCCATTCCAACAGCAACCGTTAGGCTCCGCGGTCCCGATGGCACGCTGCTCGTCGCCGCAGCGCAGGGTGATGGGCCGATCGATGCCGTGTGCCGAGCGATCAACGCTGTGGTCGGCGATCTCGCCGAGCTGGTGGAATTCGCAGTGGACCCCGTCACGGAAGGGATCGATGCCGTCGGTGGGGTCACCGTCCGTCTGCGTGAGCGTGCAAACGGATCGGCCGCGAGTGAGCAGGCGGCGGCGACGCGGCGACGCGCGGTTTCCGGGTTCAGCGTGCACACCGATGTCATCGTCGCTACCGCCGAAGCGTACCTCTCGGCGATCAACAGCATCGTGCGATCGCACGCAAACATCGGTGTCGCACGTGTTCAGGCGCCGCACCTAACGAGAACTGCGCAAGTGGCGACAACCGTCGGAGCCGTATCATGAGCGCAGCCGTGCATGATGCAGCCCGGACCGGGCCGCGCACTCTGGTTGACAAGATCTGGCAGGGGCACGTCGTGCGGGCGCAAACGCAGGATACGCCCGCTGTGATGTTCGTGGATCTACATCTGGTGCACGAGGTGACGTCGCCGCAGGCCTTCGCCGAGTTGCGCGCCAGAGGTCTCACCGTGCGACGCCCCGATCTCACTGTAGCGACGATGGATCACTCGACGCCCACGACGCCTCGCCAATCCGCAGGCCGCTTCACCCTGCACGATGCGCTGTCTGCCACTCAGCTCTCCGAGCTCGAGGCCAATTGTCGCGAGCATGGCGTCCCGTTGTTCCCGTTAGGCGATGCGCGCCAGGGCATCGTGCACGTCATTGGACCAGAGCTTGGTCTCACGCAGCCCGGCATGACGGTCGTGTGTGGTGACAGTCACACGAGCACGCACGGCGCCTTCGGAGCGCTGGCGTTCGGCATCGGGACGACCGAAGTCGCGCATGTTTTGGCCACGCAGTGCCTGCTGCAGACTAGGCCGCGCACGATGGAGATACGAGTCGACGGGCGCCTTGGCGATGGCGTCACAGCAAAGGACCTCATTCTCGGGATCATCGCCCGCATTGGCATCGCCGGCGGCGCTGGACACGTCATCGAGTACACCGGGCCCGCTGTTCGCGCGCTCGACATGGAAGCGCGCATGACGAT
>CBQVAZ010000891.1:0-1629 GCA_967720205.1 uncultured Gemmatimonadaceae bacterium
AGAGGCCGATGAGCGCCAGCGTGAGCGCCATCGTCCCGAACACGCCTAACGCGCGGGATCCGATGCGCTGCGCGAATACGCTGACCTGCATGTGTTCCGCCAGTGTGCGCGGGTCGACGACAGGAATCGCCGAGTTGACACCCTGGATCACCCGGCGAAGAGACTCGATCATCGTTTTGGGGTCAGCGTCCGTGCGCACGTGCAGCGTCACGGCGGGTCGGTACCATTGCGCGAGTGGCCAGTAAATAATTGGCGTCGACGGTTCCGCGATGTTGTCATAACGGCCGTCGCGCGCGACACCCACGACGCTCGCCCAGCCGCGACCTTGATCGACGCGCCGTCCGATGGGGTCCTGGTTCGGCCAGTAGCGCCTAACGAACGTCTCGTTCACGACGACGACGGGTGCGCTGCCGGCGCGATCCTCGGCACGAATCTCACGTCCATTCACGATCGGAATGCCCATGGTCGTGAAGTATCCATCGGCCACTTGGCTCGTTTCGACGGCCATGTCCTGCGCTGGTTGCGGGACGAAGCCGTCGACGACGGTTGGGGCGAAGCGGTGGCCGCCGGCGCCTAACGGAACCATCGTGGCTGCGCTCACCGATCTGACGCCTGGTTGTGCAGCCAGACGGTCGGCGATCTCGCGCAGGGCCGCTGCACCACGCTCGGCGCTCAGTTGCGCCAGGTTGAAGTCGACGCCGAGCAGAAGGAGTCGTTCCGGGTGCGAGAAGCCAACGTCCAGCTGCCTCGTCGCCGTTAGGCTTTTGAAAAAGAACGTCGCCGAGACCAACGCAACGCTCGCTATGCTCACTTGCAGAACAACCAGTACACGTTGCAGGAGATTGCGCCGCGACCAGCGGCCGGCACTCCCTGCGCGCAGGACATCGAGCGGAGAAGCATGCGCGGCGCGCCACGCCGGGATGACGCCTGCCAGAATCAGCGCGAGCGCTGTGCCCGCGAAAGCCGCGGCTGCAATGCGCCAGTTGAAGGTGAGAACGAACGCTACGGGCTGCGGAGTGGGGGGGACCATAGCTATGAGGATCCCGCGCAACCAGCGCGCAAGGAGCACGCCGAGCGTGCCGCCAAGAATGACGACGAGACGCGACTGCGTCAGAAACGTGCGCATCACGTCGCGTGCGGTGCCGCCTAGCGCGAGACGGAGGCCTGTGTCGCGCTGGTTCGAGACAGCCTGTAGCATGTTGAGTCCGGCCACATTCGCCGCCGCCAGCAGCAACAGAAGCGACGTGATGGGTAGCAGGATCGAGAGCAGTGGAGCGAATATCGATCCTGCGCGCCACTCGCGTAGCGGAATGAGCGCGGCGCCCGTCAGCGGCCGTTCACCTAACGATGCGCTCACTCGTTGCGCAGCGGCGTCAAGCGCGCTCCGTGTCTCTCGCAGCGAAGCGCCTGGCGCCAAACGCGCAATGCCGCTCAGCCAGCGCGTCGCGCGATCGGTCAGCAAATTGCCGCTCGTCATTACGAGAGGCTGCAACGATATCGGAAGCCAAACGTCGAAGCCGTAGCCCACGTCATGGCCCAGAAAGCCAGGCGGCATCACGCCGACGATGCTGACTCCAGCACCGTTCACGATGAGCGAGCGGGTGAGCACAGCTGGATCGCCTGCGAGCT
>CBQVAZ010000892.1:0-1627 GCA_967720205.1 uncultured Gemmatimonadaceae bacterium
AAGTGTTACCCATGTCCCCGGACTGATCTGTCACTCATGTTCCCGGCCGCTCACAGAGCGACGCTTCGTCGTTGAAGTTGCTCGGCGCTGCGATACAGATGGATCGTCAGTCCAGCAAGCAAAGGAATCACGGGAATCATCGCTGTGGGATACCGCGCCGCGTTCAAGGCGGCGCCGCCGGCAAATGTCGCCCCTACCAGGAACACTGCAATTGCATTCAGTCGCCGCCAGACCGTCCCACGCTGGTACCAGCTTGACACGAGCGGCAGCAATAGCAATACCCCGGAGATAATGACCACGCTGTCCCATGTGTCGACGGTGTGGAGACGATGGTGAACGTTAGTCACGGCCTCGTACGACACCGTGGCGTAATGCACCAGGTGCGCGACGACGAACGCCTGCATCCACACGACCCCGCTCGGCGCGAGCCGCGTGCCCAAGGCCACGGCGAACACGAGCGCCTAAAAGCGTGCGGAGCTCCGGGTCGCAACATCAATACCTTGTAGGCCACTCCCGTACCAAGCCAACGTGAGCGCCACCGATAGACAAGCGCACAACAGGCTCAGTGCAGGGAGGAATCTTCCGACGTTGATGGCCGTTCCGCCGGGAGATTTCCTCAGTATTTGCCGCCCAGCCGGATTCTCAGAGGCGAACGTCACGTGACTCGCTTCTTCGGATCGGATTCCGAGATGATGCAATCCGAGTTCATGGATCCTTCCGGACCGGCTAACGTCATGCGTTTCAGCCGCGGCGGCTCATGATCTCGTCGGCCGCCGTCGGCTGCAAACGCGCGTTAGCCGGCTCGTTGTGCATCATGGCGTCAAATCGTCAACGACCATCTCTAGCGCCGCCACGGCTGCGAGCGCAGTTCCACGGTTGCACTTCTGCGCGAGACGCACCGTACGGCCAGGGTGGATGAGATTACGGAAGCCCTTGGCTAAGCGCGCCTGCGTGACGGTCTCGGCCCTGATCACGGGCGCGGCCGAAGGACAGACGGCTGCCACTTCAATGAAAGCGTGAAGATCCCACTCCTCCAGTGGCCGCGCCTTTCGCTTTAGCGCGCTGGCCTCAGCCGCAGCTACTTCTGTTGTTGTGATGGTCGTGAGCTTCCACAGAAGAAGGGCTTCAATGACCGAGCCCGCAAGGACGGTAGCCGATTTCCATTCGCCATTAGCGAGAGCCTGATCGATAGTCGCTATGTCGAGCCGAAGGTCGTCACGAAGATCGGCGCTTGTGACGAAAGCCAGGAGATGAGTGGCTGCCGTAGGATATTCGTCGGGGCACTTGGCGAGAAGCGCCCGGACGGTTCTCACGGGCTCGCCTCGTCGAGGCGGAAATGAGCTTCCGTGTTGGTGCCAAGCAGTTACTCGGCTCCGAAGCACCTCGAGGGCGGCGACAAAATCGGCGTATTCGTCGACGGCGAGAACGAGCAGGCGTTCTGGAACCCGTTCAGCAAGCGCGACGATCGCCGACACGCGACCTGAGTGGGTGTAGTCGAGTTTTGCACATTCGACGGCCGAATCCGCCGGCCAGCCCGGAAACACGTGGTCGATGTACCGAACGACTTGACTCGGGACAACTTGTGGCATGTCGAGAACGTTCTGCAGAGCGGATTGTCCGGCTAACG
>CBQVAZ010000893.1:0-1626 GCA_967720205.1 uncultured Gemmatimonadaceae bacterium
CCATCGAGGAGCAGCCGGGTCGCGGCGTCATCGTCGCCAAAGTCTTCGCTGGCACTCCCGCGGAGCAGGCTGGCATCCATGAAGGAGATTTTATCGTCGGCATCGACACCGCCAATACTCGCGGTTGGACGAGCCGCAAAGTCGCCGAAACCATCACCGGCGTTCCGGGCACCAAAGTTCAGGTGACGTTCGCACGCGCCGGCGTCGCAGAGCCAATAAAGTCCACGTTTACTCGCGCCGTAATTCACGTCCCTGCTGTTCCGGTTGCCCTGATGTATGACGGCGGAGTCGGCTACATCAAGGTCCAGGGCTTCAACGAGACCGCAGCACGCGAAGTCGGCACCGCGATACGCCACCTAACGAGCGAAGGGATGAAGGGGCTGGTCGTCGACCTGCGCACCAATCCTGGCGGTTACCTCGAGCAGGCGCTCGAGATGAGCAACCTGTTCCTCAATCAGGGCCAGGAGATCGTCAGCGTCCGCGGCCGCAACGTCGACCCGCAGGTCTACGTCGCGCGGCAGCGACCCGTCGCCGCGACTCTGCCGCTCGTCATCCTCACCGATCAGTACAGTGCCTCGGCGTCTGAGATCGTCGCCGGCGCCCTGCAGGACCACGATCGCGCGCTTCTCATCGGTACAACGTCGTTTGGAAAGGGACTCGTGCAGACGCTGTTCAACTTGGACGGCGGCTACGCACTCAAGATGACGACGCAGAAGTGGTACACGCCGAGCGGACGCTCGATTCAGAAGGATCGCAAGCTTGGTGCAGATGGCCAGTTCATCGAAGTTGTCGATTCGGTCGAGAGCGACTCCGCGCGCAAGGCTCGCCCGCAGTACAAGTCCGACGCTGGACGCGTCGTATATGGTGGCGGCGCGATCACACCCGACCTCATCGTCAAGCCTGATACGTTCTCCACGATCGAGCAGGAATTCCGTCGTTCGATGGCTCCGAAGGACCGCGAGATGTACGTCGTACGCTACGAGATGGCGCAGGAGCTCAAGCCGTCACTCAAGTCCGACTTCACTGTGACGCTGCAGTGGCGTGACGATTACTACCGTCGCCTCAGGGCACGAGGCGTCGAGATCGATCGCGCGACGTGGGACAAAGTTCCGCGCTACATCGATCGCCAGCTGGAGCTCGACATCGCGCGCGTCGCCTTCGGCGATTCCACGAGGCAGCGACGAACGTTGGTGGATGACCCGCAGTTGCGTACGGCGTTAGACTTGTTGCGCAAGGGACAGACGCAACGCGAGCTCTTCGCAATCGCGCTGCCGAGCAAACAATAGCCTAGCCTAACGATGCAGGTCAACAAGCTAGTCCTTGCCGCCGCCCTTGGGGCGGCGGTTTCGTTCTCGGCCCACTCCGCCTTCGCGCAGTCGCGAGATGCGCGCATCGCGTCCGAGCCGGGCGAGACACACCTCAGCAACATCCGTCAGCTGACCTTCGGCGGACAGAACGCCGAGGCCTATTGGAGCGGCGACGGGAAATGGATCACGATGCAGTCTTCCCTCCCTGGTATGTCGTGCGATCAGCAGTTCGTCATGCGCGCCGATGGCAGCGACATGCGCCGCATTTCCACCGGACGCGGCAAGACAACGTGCGGCTGGTTCATTCCTGGAACGAATC
>CBQVAZ010000894.1:0-1617 GCA_967720205.1 uncultured Gemmatimonadaceae bacterium
CTGATTGACGGCGACGCTCGTTAGGACTTGAAAGCGCCGATCCGGCCACACGACGATGAGCGAATCGACAGACGCCATGTCGCCTAATCCAAAGTGCAAGCGCGGATCGACAGAGGACTGAAAGCCACGCGTCGGCATCTGCTCCAGGTACTGTTTCGCGCCACCGCAGACGAGGAAGACCTTGGCGCCGATCCCGGCTGTGTTTCCTCCAGTGCCGCGCAGCTGAATCGTGAGGTACGCCGACTTTCGGATATCGCGTGCGTGGTTGCGATAGATCGTCACCGGCGCATTGATGTTGTTGACGACGAGATCAAGCGCGCCGCTGTTGTTCAGGTCTACGTAGGCGGCGCCGTTCGAGAAGCCAGGCTTCGCCAACCCCCACGACTCGCCAACGCTGCTGAAGGTGAGATTCCCTTCGTTGCGAAAAGCGTGGTTAGGCAACGCGATGTTTGGCATACGTTGCAGCAAGGCCATATTCGCCTGCGTGACACCGCTCGCCAGCGAGGCCTGAACCGCTTCGTTGCCGACGTATTCGATGTAGTCGAGATCGTTAGGCCGTCGATAGACGCCGCTCGTCACGAAGAGATCCTTGCGGCCATCGTTATCCAAGTCGGCGAAGAGTGGAGCCCAGCTCCAGTCAGTCGCCGCGACACCAGCCAGAAATCCGATATCGCTGAACCGGCCGTCTCCGCGATTGAGTTGCAGCGTATTTCGCGCGTACTGCGGGTGATAGCCAGCGCGCACGCGTAAATCGAATAGGCTATATGGCTCCGAGATCGCGGACGTCTTGACGATCTCCTCGCGCTCGGGGAGCATGTCGAGCACGGCGATGTCGGGAAGAGCATCGTTGTTGAAGTCGGCGGCATCGACGCCCATCGAGAATCTGGACGTGTGTCCCATCGCTCGCGCGACTGACTCGGTGAACGTGCCGTCGCAATTGTTGAAATAGAGGAAGTCGTTTTCCTGGAAGTCGTTCGCGACGTAGAGATCCGGACAGCCATCGACATTCAGGTCGCTCGCGATGACCCCAAGCCCGAAGCCTTCGACGCCACCGTAGATCCGCGCCTTTGCGCTCACGTCGACAAAGCGATTGCCATCGTTTCGAAACAGGCGATCGCCGGCGGTCGCATGGCGCACCTGACGCAACGCGGGCGATCCGTTTGTGCGCTCCCCGTGCGTCGAGTGATTCAGCAAGTACATGTCCAGGTCGCCGTCCGAATCGAAGTCGAAGAAGGCGGCCTGCGTCGAGTAGCCGGCGAAATCAAGGCCGAACTCTTTGGTTCGGTCGCTGAATGTGCCGTCGCCATTGTTGACGTAGAGCACGTTGCGACCGTGCATCGTTAGGTAGTTCACGGCGGAGACGTAGATATCGACGTGGTTGTCTCCGTTGACGTCGGCCATCGTGACGCCTGTCTTCCATCCTTCCGGGCCTTTGACTCCAGCGCGCTCCGTAATGTCCTCGAACGCGTAGTTCCCTTTGTTTCGATAAAGCCGATTGGATCCAACGTTGGACGAGAAATACAGGTCCTGCAGGCCGTCGCCATCCACGTCGCCAACGGCGACGCCAGCCCCGTTGTAGTAATAGAGGTAGTTGAGAATGTTGAACTCAGGGCGCTC
>CBQVAZ010000895.1:0-1616 GCA_967720205.1 uncultured Gemmatimonadaceae bacterium
ACGGGGACGACGAATCTCGTCATGATCGGCGAGCGCGTCGTCACGTCTCGCTTGGACAACGACGCGCTGTTCCTGGCAGGAATCGCGCTGATGCTCGTCGGCTTTGGCTTCAAGGTCGCAGCGGCGCCCTTCCACATGTGGGCGCCTGACGTCTATGAAGGTGCGCCGATGCCGATCACTGGATATATGGCGGCCGGTGTGAAGGCTGCCGCGTTTGCTGTGTTGATACGCGTGTGGCTCGAGGCGTTTCCGTTCGCGTATGCCAAGTGGCACGCGGCGGTGTGTTGGCTCGCCGCTATAACGATGGTTGTAGGCAATGTCGTCGCGCTGCAGCAAAAGAATCTCAAGCGCTTGCTCGCGTATTCGAGTATCGCGCACACAGGGTTCCTGCTCGTCGCGCTCGCGAGTGGCACGGCACAGGCTTCGACTGCGTTCCTGTTCTATCTGCTCGCTTATACGCTGGCGACGATGGGCGCTTTTACCGTGCTCGTCGTGCTGTCTGATCGCGGCGACACGAAGATCACGCTGAACGACATCAACGGTTTGTGGTACGCGCGGCCCGGTCTCGCCGTCGCGCTCACGGTCTTCATGCTCGCCTTGTTAGGCTTCCCGGTGTTCGGCGGGATGGGGTTCCTCGGGAAGTGGTATGTGCTGCAGGCGGCGCTGCAGGCTCCGGCGCCGCAGACGCGGCTCGCTGTGCTGCTTGTGGTGATGACGGCCGTTTCAGCGGGATACTATCTCGAGGTCGTGCGCGTGATGTTCATGCGGCCGCGGCCCGATGGCGCAGCGACGCCGCCAAATCCGCATGGCCTGACGCGTTTCGTGATCTACGCGACTGCGATAGTACTGATCATCTTTGGCATTTATCCCGATCCCATCGCTCGTCTGGCAACTGCCGGGACGCATCGATCCCCGGGGGCCCCGCCACCAGCAGTGACACGCCCAGCCGAACGCACGGCGGCCCGTTAGGATACGACAAGAGCATTAACCACAGAGAACACGGAGAACGCAGAGAACAGCACGTTTCTAAGAAAAACTCCTCTGCGTTCTCTGCGGTAATGCTGTTGACTCTTGAGGAACAACGTTCGAATGACAATTGCTCCAGGCATTTTCCGTCAGTACGACATCCGCGGCGTCACGGGGAAAGACCTAACGCCCGAAGCGGCGTATGAAATCGGTCGCGCGTACGCGACCTATCTCGACGAGCACTCAGTCAGTGAAACGATTTCAGTTGGGCGTGACAATCGACCGAGTGGACCAGCACTACGCGACGCGCTAGTGCGCGGCCTCACGGAATGTGGAGTGAACGTTATCGACGTCGGAGTCGTGCCCACTCCTCTCGTGTATTGGAGCCTACACAAGCTCGACGTGGCCGGCGGCATACAAATCACGGGTTCGCACAACCCGCCTGAATACAACGGCTTCAAGCTGTGTGTAGGCCACGAGTCGCTACACGGCGAAGAGATTCAGAGGCTTTACGACTATATCAAAGCCGGGAAGTTCGTATCGGGCCAGGGGAGTGTTAGGCAGGAAGCGATCATCGATCGCTACGTCGACGATGTCGTTGCGCGCGTCGGACAGCTATCACGGCGACTCAAGGTCGCGATCGATTGCGG
>CBQVAZ010000896.1:0-1602 GCA_967720205.1 uncultured Gemmatimonadaceae bacterium
GACCGTCGCCGCCTGAGCGGAACGTCCAACCCTTGCGCCGGAAATCCCACATCCCAGCATAGATGGTCTTCGTCATCGAAGGATCCATCGACATCATGGAGCAACCAGTCGATGCGTTCGTGCCGGCCAGCACCTTCGACCAAGTCTTGCCGCCATCCGTCGTTTTGTAGACGCCGCGTTCGTTGCTGTCGCTCCAAAGTTTTCCAGGGACACACACGTACACTGTGTTGGCGTCGTTAGGGTCGATGAGGATTTTCGTGATCCGTTCGGACTCTTTGAGCCCCATGTTCGTCCAGTTGTCGCCTCCATCTGTCGACTTGTAGACGCCGTCGCCGATCGAGACGCTATTGCGCGTCCAGGACTCGCCTGTGCCTACCCAGACGACCTTAGGATTCGTCGGGTCGATCGCGACAGCGCCGATCGACTGCGTTGTCTGCTTATCGAACACAGGTTTGTACGTTGTTCCACCATTCGTCGACTTCCAGACGCCGCCGCTCGCAGCCCCGACGTAAATCGTTAGGCGATTGCCTTCGTGCACGGCCGCAAGCGCTGCTACGCGACCGCTCATGGCGGCGGACCCGATGTTGCGGGCGCCTAAACCCGACGTGGTTTCCGAGTCGACGCGAGCGGCTGCTGCGATCGGCGGCAGCAGCAACGTGTCCACCGACGAGTCATTGTCTAAGTCACGCTGTGCTGGGCCCCGGTCCCCCTCCCCCGGCGGCGTGCGCGTAGGAGCCCCACTTGGAATTGCAAATCGGGCATCGTCTAACGTGACGTTTGTTTCGATGCGCTCCCAACCGAATTGCTGCTTGTTGGCGCTCGAGCTTCCTTTCGGGCCGATCGCAACGGCGAATGGGAAGAAGACACCGTTCACTTCCTTGTAATCACCCAGCTCGACTTCGAACTCGCGTTCGGCGCCGCGTACGGTGCGCTTCACTTCGTACTTGATCGGGACTCCTGAATCCGCGTCCAGGTAGTAGGTGCGCACATCGCCATTGCTGGCGAGTGTAAGCTTGAGCTTATAGACCTCGGTCCCTTCGATCTGATCGGTGCCGACAAGCTCGACTTTGTTTCCCTTCTCGCGGTAATTGAGAAGCGGGTCATCGAACTCGGCGTCCTCCACAATCCCTTTCGTTTCTTCCTCGCCGAGCGGCTCGGGATCTTTCTTTCCTTGCCACGGCTCGATCTTCCAGCCGCTCTTGCCGTCGTACGCGGTGACGCCGACCATACCTCCAAACGCAAACTCTTCGCGGACTTTTTGCGGGCGCTTGTTCTCGTTCTTGATCTGCGCCTCGAATCCGCCGCCGCCGTAGAATTTTCCGGTACGGCGCACGCTTTGGATCGCGCTGATTTTTTGAAGTCCGCCAATGCGCTGAGCGTACTTGGCGACGATTTCATCGGCTGTCTGTTGTGCGTGCAGTGCCGAGAGCGGGAGAAGCAGGGCGACGACGGAGTGAATTCTTCGCATGCGATACCTCGCCGACATAGCGGAAGGCGGACGGTTATTGACGAGAAGCTAGAAGAGCGGGACTGCGCTCACCAGTCTGCGGGATGGCAATACCGCGTTAGGCGATTCAGGCAGGCTACAACTATTAGAGTCGT
>CBQVAZ010000897.1:0-1600 GCA_967720205.1 uncultured Gemmatimonadaceae bacterium
GGAAGCCACGCACTCGTGCGGCGGCGAACGCGTTTCCGAGATATGGGTCCTCTCCAGCGCCTTCGACGATGCGACCCCATCGTGGATCGCGTGCGATGTCCATCATGGGCGCGAATGTCCAGTGCAGACCATTCGCCGCGGCTTCGGTCGCTGCCACACGCGCGGATCGCTCGGCCGCCGCGGGGTTCCAGCTCGCGGCCTCGCCTAACGGGACTGGAAAGGTGGTGCGATAGCCGTGAATGACGTCGAGTGCGAAAAGCAGCGGGATGTGCGAGCGGGATTCTTCGACGGCGATGCGCTGAATCTTTCGCGTCGTGTCGGCGCCGACGACGTTGAGAAAAGAGCCGACCTGTCCTCGCCGTATCTGCTCGTAACCCGCCGGTGTGCCGCCCGTCGGGTTGCCCAGGCCGGAGACCTGATTGAGCTGTCCGAGCTTCTCTTCAAGCGTTAGGCGGGCCAGCACTGAGTCCACGAAGCGCTCTTCGCGCGAGCGCTGAGCGGTCTGCTGATCGTTAGACGCACCATTCATTGCTGGCCACATGAGGCTCGCAGCGAGCAGTGGCAACGATATCGCGCGTCCCATTCGCGCGTTCGAAGTGCTGTTCATGAACTCGATGGCGGACAGTTCATCGCACTCAGCCATTGGCAGGGGGACATGCGAAAGTAGACGCGGACAGTACGCAGGGGCCAGAACCAATGGCAACAGTGGCATCGCTTCCCGTCGTTGCATCGGTTCAAGGAAGCTCGGCTTCCTTGACTGCCGCTGTCAGCCGGGTATGGTCTGCGAAGGACGATCGACAATTCCTTCGCTGGTGTCGCTTTAGTACTGGTGACCAATCCCAAATCTGTAGTAATCGATCGACTGTGCTCGCTTCCTGGCTGCGCTATCCGGTGGGCTCGCGGAGTTGCGGGGGCGACTTTGATACTCCAGTTGCCAACGGCTGCTGCTGCGCAGGGTGTGACCTCGGCCGGTATCCGCGGTAATGTCAGCGCAGAGGGTCGGCGGAATGTCGATGCCCGCGTTCGTATCAGCCATGACGCCACGGGCTTCTCCGTCGAAGTTCGCGCAACAGGCGGCCGATACCTCGTTCAGGGGCTGGAGCCTGGCGGTCCGTACACAGTCACAGCCCGCACCCTCGGCTTCGTCGTGCAACGCCGTGAGCGCGTTTTCCTGACGTTGGGTGAGTTGCGCGACATCGACTTCGTGCTGCAACCCTTCGCGACGCGGCTGGACACCCTCACTGTCGTAGCGGGCCGGCCAGGCCGCGCGAGCGACGGCGGAACTGGTACCGTGATCTCGGAAGCTTTGCTGGACCGTTTGCCGACGCTGAACCGGGATCTGTACGATTTCGTTAGGCTCGTACCGCAGATCTCAACGAAAATCAGTCTGGCGAACCCCGGCTTGTCCGCCGGGGGTGTGGGATTCCGCTTCAACAACTTCCTGATCAACGGTGTGTCGGAGCGAACGCTCAGCGGCGGTGTCTCGAACGCGTTCGCGGGCGCCAAGTCAATCCCGTTAGGCGCTGTACAAGAATACCAAGTCCAGCTCGCCCCCTACGATGTCCGCTATGGCGATTTCGCCGGCGCGCTCGTCAACGCA
>CBQVAZ010000898.1:0-1597 GCA_967720205.1 uncultured Gemmatimonadaceae bacterium
CACGTTGCGCAGCGCGGCGTGCAGCAGGTGTGTCGCCGTGTGGTTGCGCTCCGTGTCTCGTCGCCGATCGGATGGCACGCGCGCGCTCACGCGCGAGAACTTGATGTCGCCCGTTAGGCGTCCCACGGCCGCGGTGCGGCCGTCGATCTTGCGCACTTCGTCGACGTCCACGCGCCAGCCATCACCGACGATCTCGCCTTGGTCAGAGATCTGTCCCCCTGACTCGGCGTAGAACGGCGTCTCACGCAGCAGAACCGCCACGCGACCGTCGCTCAGCCGCTTGACCGCAGTCACTTGCGTCTCGATCTCGACGCTCTCGTACCCCTTGAAACTCGTCGCGGGAAGCCCCGATGCGGCTGTTGTCTTGGCGTTAGGCGCCTCCCAGTCGCTCGCGAGCTCGTCGGCGCTGACACCGAGCTTTTTCGATTTGCGCTCCTCTTGCGACTGCTGCCTTTGCTGGCCGAGGGCGGCTTCGAAACCGGTAATGTCCACAGTGTAGCCGCGCTCACGCGCCATCAGCTCGGTGAGATCGATCGGGAACCCGAAAGTGTCGTACAGCCGGAACGCGTCTTCCCCGCTGATCGTACCGTGCAATTGAGTCGAACCCTGCGTCGTGTGCGCCGGTGCGACTTCGTCGAAGCGGCGCATGCCCCCGTCGATCGTCGTTAGGAATCGCTCCTCTTCGGCGCGTGTCGTCTCGAGCAGGTGTGCCCGACGCTGCTGCAGCTCGGGATACACGTCCGACAGCGCCGCGACCACCGACTCGACGCCATGCACGAGCGTCGGCTCACGCCTGCCTAACAACCAAGCGTGCCGCACGGCACGGCGCAGGATGCGACGCAGTACGTAGCCGCGTCCCTCATTGGACGGAAAGACACCATCGGCCAGCAGGAACGCGACAGCCCGCGCGTGATCGGCGAGCACGCGGAACGACGCCGGGTCCACGGTGATCGTGCCTGGGCCGCGAGGGCGCGGAACCGTGTACGGCTCTGATGTCGTCCGTCCGCGATACTCGATGCCGATGACGTTCTGGAACGTGTCGATGATCGCCGCGAAGGCGTCCGTGTGAAAATTGCTCGTGACACCTTGCATGACTGCCGAAATGCGGTCCAGCCCCGCTCCAGTGTCTACCGATGGCTTGGGAAGCGGCACGAGCGTGCCGTCCGGCTGCCTGTCGAACTGCATGAAGACGAGGTTCCAGATCTCGAGAAAACGCCCGGCTTCCGCCCCCTCGACGAAAGCCTCGAGCGAGAACTCCTCGCGATCCATCTCTGTCCATTCGCCGCTCGCGTTAGGCGGAAACGCCCAGTCCTTCGCCAGATGCGCCAGATCGACGAAGATCTCGGAGCAGGGACCGCACGGCCCAGTGTCCGCCATCTGCCAGAAATTGTCCCGTTCTCCGAGGCCATAAATGCGGGAGTCGCTCAGGCCAGCGACTTCACGCCAGAGCGCGCGCGCCTCGTTGTCCTCGTGAAAGACGGATGCGCGCAGATACTTGGCGGGAATTCCGAGGTCCTGGGTTACAAAATCCCAGCCGAATCTGATCGCGTCACGCTTGAAGTAATCGCCGAACGAGAAGTTGCCTAACATCTCGAAG
>CBQVAZ010000899.1:0-1589 GCA_967720205.1 uncultured Gemmatimonadaceae bacterium
AACCCGCGCGCCGTACCGGCGAGCGGCGCGCCGCCGTCCACGCTCGCAGACACGACACCGGGCACGCGTGCCATGGCATCGAGCACTCGACTCACGTACTGCCCCGCGCCATCCGGCGGAACGCGCGCCTCCGATGGGATAATCCAGAACGTCAGCACGTTGGACGTGTCGGCGCCGACTCGCGTCTGCCGCATCCTCTGGAAGCTGTCGATCAAGAGGCCCGCGCTGACGACGAGCAGCACCGCCAATGACGCCTCCAGCGCGACGATGACGCCACGCAGCGTTGGGCGTCCCAACCTGATCGCGCCGCTGGCGATGCCTTGCGACCCTGACCTGATCTCGTTGTACACGTCGAGCTTGAACGCGCTCAACGCGGCGGGTATCGCGACGAGGAATGCTGTGACGATCGCCAGAGCGATTCCGAAAAGAACTTCGCGCGTTCCAAAGGCAGGCGTGTCGAACGCAGCGAGGCTGCCATAGAAGTTGCGTGCCGCCCAAACGTTTGTCGGCGGCGTCAGGAGAGCGCTGGTCCACCACGCGAGCAGGACGCCGAACACCGCCGCGGGAACGGCCAGAGCGAGATACTCGCCTAACAAGTGTCTGAACAGGCGCCCGGCGCTGCTTCCCATCGCCAGGCGGACCGCGGCGTCGCGCCGCCGTTTCGCCGCGCGACCGAGCAGCAGGTTCGTCACATTGGCGCAAGCCAGCAGGTGTAGCAGCGCGACAGCGCTCACGAGCACGGCAAGCGATCGCCGGACGGCTGCATCGACGCGCGCCTTGTTCAGCGTCATGGCCGTGGCCGTTACTCGCTCGTTAGGCTGATCCGGATCGCTCGGGATCGTCCGATTGATGCTCGTGCCGAGCACGGCGAGCTCACTGCGCGCATTTTGTTCGCTAACTCCGCGCCGGAGTCTGCCTACAACGCTAATGAAATTCTGATTCGTGCGGACGTAATCCGCGTACGTGAGCTGCGGCGCCATCGTGCTCGGCATCCAGATATCTGCACGTCCCGAGAGCCCATGAAAGTCTTGCGGAAGGATGCCGATCACTGTCAGCATCGTGCCGTTCACTCGAATCGCACGACCGACGAGCGTGGAATCCGCGGCCCAGCGACGGCGCCACAGAGTGTATGAGAGCAGAACAACCGGCGTCGGCCTTGCGACTTCGTCCTCAGATTCGGCGAACGTGCGGCCGATCAGTGCCCGAACACGCAGCAGCGGGAAGTAACTCGGAGAAACCATCTCGCCGCGCACGAGCTCTGCCTCACCAGTCCCGGAGAGAGTGAGCGACGGGTTTGAATAGTTCGCGACGAGCTCGAAGCTGCGCTGGCCCTCACGCAGCAATTCATAACGAGGATACGACCACCGCTCGCGCCGATTTGGCGGCTCACCGATCTCGTTGCGCACGATGTACAGCGCAGCCAGCCGACTCGCGTCTTCAAACGGCGGCTCACGGAAGAGCGCGGCGTTGACAATTCCGAACGTGACGGTGAGTGCGCCGACGCCTACGGCCAACGTCGCGAAGACGCCGAACGACAGTGCCGGCGAGCGCAGCAGCGGGCGGAACGGCATGAGTGGTAGCATGAGAAT
>CBQVAZ010000900.1:0-1588 GCA_967720205.1 uncultured Gemmatimonadaceae bacterium
GGATTACCCGTCACGGGCACGTCGACTCCGGGTGGTGGATCGATCGAGCCGCGATCGAAAAACGCCAACTCCTCTGGCTTGTCAGAGTTGCTGAAGTCCATCACACTCACGCCACCCTGATACCAACCTTGCACCATGATGTCGCGTCCCGGGACGGGAATTAGTCCCCCGTTATGCGACACGCAGTTTTCTTGCGCCGTCTGCGCCGCGGGAATCTTGAAGTAGGCGTGCTGGGTGTACTTCTTCTTTTTGTCGACGGAGAGAATTGTGTTGCCGCCCATCTCCATCATCGAGTTGGCCTGACACATCGGCGACGTGCCACCGCCCCATTCATCTGTAAACACGACCTTCTTGCCGTCATTGCTGAATACGGCGGTGTGCCATAACGAGAAGTTCGTATCCGCTTTCGCATCGAGGCGCTTGGGCTTCTCCGGATTCGAGACGTCGACGAGCAGTCCATAACTCCCGCACGCGCCAGCCAGCAGCTTCGCGGCCGGATAAGCCGTCACGTCGTGGCAATTGCGTGGACCCGTCGTTCGGGGGGGCGGAGCCGCTGGCCGTGTCGAGTCAGCTGCCCGGCTAGCAATCGCAGCCTGACGAGCAGACGAGAGCGGGGCGGGATCGAGACCAGTGAAGATGCGCGCTCCAGTCACGACCTCGGCCTTCTCGGGTTGCCTAACGTCAACCTTGATGACGTCGAGCCGGAAGAGCGAGTTCGATTCGTCGGCCGGGTCGTCGCCGTTCTTGCACCCAGGGATCTCAGTCTCGGGTCGGGCCGCCTGGCTCCCCGACACGTAGATGTAGATGACGTTCTTGTCCTTGTAGGACGGGATGATTGTGTGCGTGTGCGATCCTTTGCATGTCTGCACGTTCTTCACGAGCCGCGGGTTGGCTGGATCGGAGACATCATAGATACGCACTCCGGCCATGTGGTCCTTCGGTTCTTTCACGCCGCCCTTCGCGCAGTCATTCCGGTTCGCGCCGCCTTCCGCCGAAAGGAACAGCAAGTTGCCCCAGATGGACGGATCGCCTTGTGACGTTATGCAGGAGACAGCGGACACGACCTTTGGTTTGGACGGATCGCTGACATCCCAGATCGTGAAGCCGGCGAAGTTGCCCTGGTAAACGTATTTGTCGCCGAAGGCCAGGTCGGAGTTGATAAACGTTAGGCCGCGCGCTGTGTCGAATGCCGCCGGTTTCTGCGAGAACGAGACGAGGCGCATGTTGCGGGCGGCGACTTCGCCGTCGAGGCGGCCGGGCTTGAGCAAGCTGCGCGGATCCTTGGTGTCGGGATACGTCTGCGCGGCGATGATCGAAGGAATCGTTAGGGCCGCGACGAGCACGAGGACCCTGCGGGTGTACTGCATCTGATGAGCTCCGGGTGGAGGCTTATTGGTTAGGCAGCTGCGCGAACATCTGACGCATGGCGCCGATTTCGGCGGTTTGCACGGTGACGACGTCGTTGGCGAAGACGTTGACGTCGACTTCCTGGCCGGCGCCGGGCTTCGCAAAGAGGTCCTTCACCATTTGCAGCGCGCCTTCGTGGTGCATGATCATGAGCTCCAGGAACAAGCGATCAAACTCGACA
>CBQVAZ010000901.1:0-1587 GCA_967720205.1 uncultured Gemmatimonadaceae bacterium
CCGGCAACCGCTTGGACCTTCAAACCAAGTTGCTTGAAGGTCGTGGCGCCGCCGGCGAGCGGCGTGTCGAGGTATACGATCACGCTCCAGACGCGCTCGCCAGCTGGTTCCGAAGACCAAAGGCCGGCATCCAAGTGGTAATCGAACTTACCGCCGCAACGGTAGCGCACCGCCTGCCATTCCTCAAACCGTAATGCCGAGATGTTGAGCAGGCGCCTTACGCGCTCTCGAGTCTGCTGTACGATGCGTGCTGCCGCGGGCGGAAACAGCGCCTCTTTTGCCGTCTGACTGATTCGCATTCTGCTGCGCTGGGCGACGACCTCGCCAACGATATTGCGATTGACGACAGTACTCGGCTGCCAAAAGGCGTCGTCGAGCTCGGCGAGCAAGCGCTCGCACGTTGCTGGTTTGAGAAACCCGTCAACAAAGAGTGGTGCCGTTAGGCGGCGCGGGATTACTGCTGGGCGCGACGCCATGTTAGGTGTGGACCAACGGGCACATTATCCGCTCTTCGTATTGCCGCAGACTCCGTCGACGCTTGAGTGCAAAACGACCACTGCGATGTCCTTTGAAGAGCCGTGCAAGCGTCGCGAATGAACGGCTATTCTGCCACGGCGCTTGCAAGTGATCGTTCCAGTGTGACATGCGCGTTGTGCGGTCATAGCTATGCCACCCGACAATTCTGTGCGGGTGATACGCGTCGTAGCCAGCGCAAAACGCGCGAAGACTCGTTGCAACTTCGTCACCGGAAAAATAGATCGCAGGATCGAATGGCATCTCTCGATTGAACGTTCCGGATGCGAAGAGAAAGTGCAGCGAGATGAAGTCCGCCTCCACGGGCTGGTTGAGCGAACGCCAGGCGTGGATCGGAGAGCTGGTGAGCTTTGTCAGCAATCCGCTCTCGCGCGAGTGTGGATAGATCTTGTACGGCTGCATCCGCCGGCCGGCTGGTTCGAGTTCAGGTCGGTATGCGGGCAAATGCGCGGTGATGATTGGTTTGCGAACGCCGGACGAGCGGAGGCTCTCGAACATGTCGATTGTCATGGCGTCCCAGCCGCGAGCGAATCGGTGATGGGAGTCGAGAAAGAGCGTGTACTTCTCACCGCGCCATCGTCGCTGCAAGAGCGCGCGCGCCCAATTGACGCCGCGACTTTTCGTTGCAGGAATCTCGAGGAGCTCGAGACCTGGGAGGCGCCTAACGCGCGGCTCTAGGTGTTCGTTCTCACTGCGTTGCCACGCGACGCCGACGCGCAGTAACTCCGGCGCGTCCGCTTTAGCGAAGAGGTCACTGAGCGTCGCGCCAAGCTGCGTGTCTCGGTACGCTGGCATCTGCACGTAGACGCGCGGTTTTTTCACGTGCGAGGATATGGGAAAACCGTTGCTATTTACGCGCTCGTTAGGAGGGAGCGATGTCCGGCTCCCTCCGAATATCAGGTCCGCGCTGTTTCAAAGAGTGGGCCGATGGGCGCTGTCGACGCCGGTACTGCAACCACTTTCCCCATCGACGTTCCTGGACGCGGACCGAGCACGGCGACCCACGCGGGCTGGAACAGACGCTGTGGCGACATGCGGCCAGCGGAGAAGTAA
>CBQVAZ010000902.1:0-1583 GCA_967720205.1 uncultured Gemmatimonadaceae bacterium
CCGCATCCTGCACATGCCAGACGTGAAGACCGAGCGGTCGATCCGCTTCATTCTTTTCAACAACGAAGAGACGGGCGGGGGCGCCGCGGCATACGTTAGGCAGCGCTCGCCGCTGCAAGGCGTCGAGACTCCGGCGGGTTCTGGCAAGTATCCGGAGCCGAAGTGGCTCGGGATGATCCAGCACGACATGATGCTTTGGGATCACGGAATGCCTGGACCCGATGGGAAGCTCTCGCCCGAGCAGCGACGCGAAGCCGACGTGAATATCGAGTTCGCGGGCTCGGCCAAGTTTGCGGCGGAAGCGGCGCAGCTCGCGTGGTTCTTCAGACAATCGAACGACAAGTACGCCACGGACTATCCAGCCGCTGTCGGCGATCGCATGAGCAACACGGACTCGGGTTCTTTCCAGGATGTCTGTCCGGCGATCAGTCTGCGGGAGAACGAGCGACTCGCGCACACGGGTACGGGATGGAATCCGACGTGGCATCAGCCGATCGATGTCTTCTCAACATTCAGTGACAAGGATTTTAGACTCGGCTTGAACGCCGCGCAGACCACGTTGAGCGCGGTCGCGCAATTGGCTGTTGTAACTCTCGTGAAGTAGATAGCGCGAACTGAGACCTGCGCTGCATGGACCGCCTGCGCGCGCATCGGCGTTGCCGAGCGTATCGTGGCAACACGAAGGCGCCGACGAGCCTAACGAGCAAACGACGGACAAGTCGTACGCGATGCAATCAGCTCGTCTCCGCGATGCTCTGCCGCTCAAGGGCACGTAGCATCACCGAGGCGACGACTTTGTAGACTTGCGACCATGCGTCGTGCAGCTGTGGAGTAAACGCGCTGCCGAGCGTGTCGCGCAGCGCCCTCAGTAGCGCGTCACCGACCGAGTCGAAGTGTCGCGGCTCGATTCCGTAGCTCGTATGGCGTTTGCCGAGCGCCGCGAGTGCTGGCAGAACACGGTCGAGGTCGTCGAGCGCGTCGATCATCACGGCAACGGTCTGGCCGAGCTTGGTGCGCTGTGCCGTCATGTTGACGCCGACAAACAGCCTCGCCGCGCTTTCGTCGATCTCGAACAGGTGTTCGTAGAACCGAGTGGTGAGCGCATCGGCGTTTGCCGCCACGGCAGGCCACGAGGAGCGCACGAGAACCGTGTGAATAGGAGTCACCGTCGGAGGACCGAGAGGGCAGAGCGTCGAGCGTGGCCGGCATCGGCGGACACCGGCCACGCGTTGAAGCGCAGTTAGAGCTACTGGGCGCAGGCGTTCGGTCCCGGGGGGAAGGCAGCCGCCTGCTTGCCGGGGCCCGGCGGATAATCGGTCGCCAGCTTACCGGGCCCGGGAGGGAAGTCGGCCGCTTGCGCGTTAGGCCCCGGTGGGTAATCGCAGACCGCGGGCGACTGCGGGACGCCGACACCGTACGCTTGCGGGATGCCGAGCTGTTCGATTCCATCGCAAGGTTGCAGTACACAGGACAGGAACCGTCCGCCAAGGCCAGACAACTCGCGTGGGGGCTCACGCACGCCGGCGGGGCGCGCGTCGCCGCGGGGGACACGGCTCGACTGGAGCGGCTCATCGACTCGTTGC
>CBQVAZ010000903.1:0-1581 GCA_967720205.1 uncultured Gemmatimonadaceae bacterium
CATGCGCAAGCGGCGCGCTTCGGCCTCGTGAAGCCCGAATCGCGATCGAGGACCGATCGAACCCACCACCGACCGCGTAGGAGACCGTAGATAGGATGAAACGGCTGGCCACCCACTCGACGTGGTGGCATAACAGACCCCGCAGGTTAACGCGGTCCTGTGCCGCACAGAGGGGAGGCCAGCTATGGATCATATTGGCATGGATGCGGGGATGGTCAACAGCCACATTTGCGAACTCCGGGAGGGCGGCGAAGTTGCGGAGCGCCAGATTCGAACCGAGCGCAAGCGCTTCCAGGACGTGTTCGGGAATCGGCCGAAGGCTCGCATCCTCATTGAAGCGTCAACGGAAAGCGAATGGATTGCGTGCTGCTTAGAAGAGCTCGGGCACGACGTCATTGTCGCCGATCCAAATTTCGCGCCGATGTATTCGCACCGGAGCCGACGGATCAAAACGGATCGTCGAGATGCGCACGCGCTGGCGGAAGCCTGTCAACTGGGTGCCTATCGGCCAGCGCACCGCACGTCGCCCCCTCAGCGAGACGTGCGCGCGCTGCTGGGCATGCGCGAGCTTTTGGTTCGCACGCGGACCCGATGGATTGTTCACATTCGCACCTTGCTCCGGCGGGACGGACTTCGTCTCGCACCAGGGCGCGCGGAGAATTTCGTGACGCGTGTGAACGATCTACTGTTGTCGCCGCAGCTCGCGGCCCAGATTGCGCCAGGCCTCGAGCTTCTGGCGCCACTCAACACGCAGATCGCCGCGTTAGACACGGAGGTCGCCAATCGCGCGCGCGACGATGAGCGCACGCGCCGACTGATGACGGTGCCAGGTGTCGGTCCCGTGACCGCCGTCGCCTTCGTCGCGACGGTCGATCGTGTGACCCGATTCCGGAACGCGCATCAACTCGAAAGCTATTTGGGTCTCGTGCCCCGCGAATGGAGTTCGAGTGAGACGCAGCGCAAGGGATCCATTACCAAGGCCGGCAACACTCGGATGCGATGGCTGCTCGTCGAAGCGGCCTGGTGTGTCATGAGGCGCAAGAAAAAGTCCGAGACTGCCCGGCTCCGAGAGTGGGCTGATGGGATCGCCCTCCGACGTGGGAGTCACGTGGCCGCGGTGGCGCTAGCGCGTCGGCTCGCGGGCATCCTCTACGCGATGTGGCGGGATCAAACCGAGTACGACCCGAAGGAGCTTGGGCGGCACGGTCATGTTCGACACGTTGCCTAAAGAAGAGTTGAAGCCCTTAGGTTATTGGAGAGCACTGGTGAAGATTCTGCGGGTTACATCCACGACGGTGAGCGCGAGTCGTTCCTTGGCCGCGGCGAGGCCGAGCCCTAGATGGCGCCACCGTCTCATCGCATCCTGCATCATGCGCCGGCGTATCTACATTCGCCGCACTGAGCGCGAAGAGAAGGGTGAAGAGATCTCGCAGAACACACGCGACCATGCTGGAACGTCTTACGTCGGGAGGTGCTAAAGATCACAGAAAAGCACAAGCACCCCGTTTTTCGGGCTTCAGTGGGCAAGCGGCCGTGCGCTGATTCGACGGCCGCCTACGCCGGCCCCGCTCTTGGGCGGGG
>CBQVAZ010000904.1:0-1580 GCA_967720205.1 uncultured Gemmatimonadaceae bacterium
AACCGCACATCGACGCGCAGACGATGCAAATCCATCATGGCAAGCATCATCAGACGTACGTAACGAATTTGAACGCCGCGCTCGACAAACACGCGGCGATGCATAACGAATCGCTCGAGAGCCTGTGCTCCGGGTTATCGAAAGTACCGGAGGATATCCGTACCGCGGTGCGTAACAATGGCGGCGGCCATTGGAATCACACACAGTTCTGGACGTGGATGGCGCCTAACGCGGGCGGCGAGCCGACCGGGAAGCTCGCCAACGCGATTTCCGGCTCGTTCGGCGACTTCGCCAAGTTTCAGGAGCAGTTCGCCGCGGCGGGCCTGGCGCGCTTCGGCTCGGGATGGGCGTGGCTCGTGCGCCAGAGCGGCAAGCTCGCGATCATCAGCACGCCGAACCAGGACAACCCGTTGATGGATGGCACGGCGCCTAACGACGTCATCTTGGGCGTCGACGTCTGGGAACACGCGTACTATCTCAAGTACCAGAACCGCCGCGCCGACTACCTCAAAGCCTGGTGGAACGTCGTCAACTGGAAAGCGATCGCCGAGCGCTTCTAGTTCGGATTCGTCACCTACGCGAAGGTCGTGGACACGTGGTCAGCTCCACAGACTTTTGACGCGGATACTGCGAAAACTGACGGATGGAAGAGCATTTCTTTTGAAAAGAGCTCTCAGATCCGCTGCTTCCGCAGCATCCGGAAGAACCTTCGTCCGTGATGCTTGTGTGCTGCGTTAGGCAGGCCGGCTCGTGACCAGGACATCTGCAATCGTCACAGGTCACTCGCGCGGTCTGGGAGCAGCGATGGCCGCCGAGCTGCTCGCGCGTGATGTACGCGTACTCGGGCTCGCGCGAAACGAGAATCCCGAGCTCGCGCAACGCCACGGCAGCGCGCTCACTCAGCTCAGGCTCGACCTCGCGGACCTGGCTACCGTCACGCTTTGGCTCGAGAGCGATGCGCTGACGCGCTTTCTTGACGCGTGCGATCTCGCTCTTCTCATCAACAACGCTGGATTGCTGCAGCCACTTGCTCCGCTGGAAAAGCAAGAACCGGCGGACGTCGTGCGCGCCATCTCAGTAAACGTGGGCGCCGTGCTCGCTCTCTCCGCTGCGTTTGTCGCCGCAACCGACGATGTCGCCGAGCGGCGCATCCTGCACATCTCGAGCGGCGCTGGCCGCAAGGCGTACGCCGGATGGAGCGTCTATTGTGCGTCGAAGGCCGCGCTGGACCATCACGCACGTGCCGTCGCCACGGATCGAACCGAGCGTCTCCGCATCAGTGCCGTGGCTCCAGGCGTCATCGACACCTACATGCAGGACTTGATCAGGGCAAGCAATGCGAACGACGTCCCGGACCGGCAACGATTCGAGGATATGTGGCGTGAGGGCCGGCTGCAGAACCCTACCGACGTCGCGCGCTCGCTCGCGGACTTCGTGCTGTCGGACGGATTCGGCTCCGAGCCGGTATCCGAGCTTCGCCGGGTGACGGCCTAACGACTATCGCGCCGCCTCGCCTTCGAGGTAGGTGTACCCTTCGAGACCTGCCACGTACTCGGCAATGAACATATTCGCTTCCTGAC
>CBQVAZ010000905.1:0-1579 GCA_967720205.1 uncultured Gemmatimonadaceae bacterium
GAGGTCGTGGCCCCAAAGGGATGGTTAAGCGCACTTCAGTGCCGACGCCAGGATCAGATGACGCGGAAACGTTACCCCCATGCGCCTCGACGGCTTGCCGGACGATCGCGAGGCCGAGTCCGGTCCCGCCAGGCTTGTGTGTCACGTACGGCTCCCAAATAGTCGCCAGGCGATCGGCTGGGATCCCCGTACCCGAGTCGCGCACGGCTATCGTCAGGCTTTCGTGGCCGTTGTCGCGGGCGTGCGCGACACTCACGCCGATGCGCGGCGTCGCGCGCGAGGAACATGCCTCGACGGCGTTGAGCAATACGTTGGAGAGCGCGCGCTGCAGGGCGTCGTAGTGGCCGGTTACGCGTGGCAGGTCGGCCGGAATCTCCAGCGCGAGATCCACGTTAGGCGGAACCGTCGCGCGCGTCGTATAGCGCACCATCTCTTCGACGTCGACCTCGGCCGCCGGTCCTTCCGGAAGCCGGCCGAACTGCGCGAAGCTTCTGGCCAGATCTTCCAGGCGCTCGGTTTCCGCGCGGATGACGTCGACGGATTCACGCAGCTCGTTAGGTGCATCCCGCTGAATGCGCGCCAGCGCGAAACGGATCGGAGTGAGCGGGTTCTTGAGCTCGTGCGCCACGCGCCGTGCGCTCTCACGAAAGGCGCGCAGGCGTTCGGCCTCGAGCTCGCGCTCGCGCGCCGTGGCTAGCTCCGATGCCATACTGCGCATGTGCGTGCGCAGCACGTCGAACTCGGGCGCGCCGCGCGGCGGCGTAGCGTCAGTCAGTGGTTCGCCGCGACCGATCGTCGACGTCCAGCCGACGAGCTGATCGACCGGCCGGCTCAACTGCCGGCTCAGATGCCCCGCTACGCGCGACGCCGCAAATCCGAGTAAGGCCAAGACAAGCACCCCGCCTAACAAGACGGCAGGCGCCGCGCGCTCGGTCAGAAAGCGCACTCGCCGCGCCTGCGTAATCGACTCCTCCAACTCGCGCGCGTGCGCTGCCACCTGTGCCCGCTGGCTCGGCGACAGCTTCGCCGAGTTGAGCGAAGAGACCAGCTCCTTTTCGGACTGTCCCAGTCGCTCCCACGCCGCCCCACCACCTACCAGGGGAAGCGTCTTGTTAGCGAGCACCCCCCACGCCACCGTCAATACCAACGCCGGCACCACTGCGAAGAGCAGTAGAATGCCGAATAGCCGCGAACGAAATGCGAGACGGGTCACGTACGTCACCCTGCAGGTACAGTTTCGAAGCTAGTTGCTTCGCATTGTCGCGTAAGAGTTTGCACACTTCCCGCCGCCTCCTCGCTCCCCCACTCCCATGCTGACCTACACATCCTATTTGACATTCAAAACCAGGAAGCGGCAGGAAATCATCGACATCACGGATGAGGTGGAGAAATGTCGCGCTGGTGCCGGAATCAACGAGGGTTTTGTGCTTGTGTCGGCCATGCACATCTCCGCGAGCGTCTTCGTGAACGATCACGAGCCGGGCCTTTGGCAGGACATCCTGGACTGGCTCGAAGGGACCATCGCACCCTGGGAACCCAACCGCTATCGCCACAACAGCGGCACCGGTGAGGACAACGC
>CBQVAZ010000906.1:0-1576 GCA_967720205.1 uncultured Gemmatimonadaceae bacterium
CGATGGCGAGCACGATCGCCGCAACGATAGAAAGCCATGCGGAGACGCGCGCCGAAAGGCTGCCGCTCCCGGACTTTCCTGTCAGCACGCCGCCGAGTCCTTCCACGCCCCTCGCGGGCACCATCGAAGCCAGCATTATGCTCGACGCCGAGTCGCTCTTGCGTGCGTCACGCATGACGCGCCGATAAGTCGCTGTCGCGCGAGCCGCTGCGGCTTCCGGGCTCAAGTCGTCGCGCCGCTTTGCGACAACCTCGAGCCAACGCATATCATGGTAGGTCTCGAACGTCGCATTGGTGTATTCCGCCGCGGCGGCGTTCATCGGGATCCAGACATCCATGGGGTACAGGGCCGCTCCGTTGAAGCCAGCCGGAGCCACACCAACGATCGTGTAGACGCCCTGATTGACCTGGATCTCGCGCCCAAGAATCTGCGGATCGCTGCCGAACTGTCGCGCCCAGAATCCGTGCGACAAAACGGCGGGCGGCTTCGAGTTGTCGCGGCGATCCTCGTCAGGCGAGAAGAAGCGGCCCAGCTCCGCGCGCACACCCAGCATGGGAAAGAAGTTCGCTGTCGCGAGACCGGCATTGACTTTGACAGCGTTGGGTCCCCGCCCTAACGAGGCGACGGTGCTCCAGTAGGCAGCGACATCGCTGAAGGCGCCGCTCTGGTCGCGAAGCGCCACGTAGCCGGGATAGCTCGTGCTGCGCCCGAAGAAGACGCCGAAGTCGCGCGATTCGCGGCGGACGAAGATCGATGTGAGACGTGGGTCGCTGGATACGTGCGGCGGTGGGCGAAGCAGCAAGCGGTCCACGATGCCGAACATCGTGGCATTGGCACCCATGCCTAACATCAACGTGAAGATCACGAAGAGCGAAACACGGCGATCCTTGGCCAGCGCGCGCACCGCCGAGCGCACGTCGTGGATGAGCGCTCCAATTCGGTCCGCGCGCCGCTCCTGCGCGTCGCTCACGGAATCGATCTGGTGCAGGTCGCGCCGCACTTGCGTCACATCGCCGAAACGGCGGGCCGCTCCGCGTCGTGCTTCCTCCGGCGTTAGGCCCTGCGCCAGGAATTCCGCGACAGTCGCCTCGAAGTGAAAGGCGATCTCGTCGTCGATCTCGCGCTCGATGGGTCGCCGACCGGCGGGGAAGCGCAGCAGACGGCGGATTCCGCGTGGATGTTCCATGTGTCGCTGCTCCTACGCGGGCTGCAGCACACGCGACACGGCTGTCGCGTAGCGCGTCCACTGTTCCGTGCGCGCGACGAGCGCGGCACGCCCTTGCTTCGTTAGGCTGTAGAACTTGGCGCGGCGATTCTGGTCGGTGACGCCCCATTCGCTGCGCACCCATTTGCGTTGCTCGAGGCGGTGCAGCGACGTATACAGCGCGCCGTCATCGATGCACAGCTCGTCCGCTGTTTTCTGGCGGATCGAGTGCGCGACTCCGTAGCCGTGCGTCGGTCCCCAGGTGAGCGTTTTGAGAATGAGGACGTCCAGCGTCCCCTGCAGAAGTTCGAGCGGTTGGTCAGCCATGAGCGAGTACCCTCAAGTGTTGAGGGTAGTCGTCGCTGCTCACTC
>CBQVAZ010000907.1:0-1574 GCA_967720205.1 uncultured Gemmatimonadaceae bacterium
GGAGGAAACTCCGGACCCTTCGCGCCGACGTCGTCGACGGCTTCACGCAACGTTTTGTACTGCGTGCCGCCCGTGGCGACGTAGATGTCTCCTTTTATTCCCGAGGTGTGCGTTAGGAGCTGAAAGATCGTAATGTCGCGCGATTTAGGGTTATCGAACGATTTCAGGTACTGCGCGACGCGATCTTCCAGTTTGAGCTTGCCGTCCTCGCGCAGCATCATCGCCGCGGTTCCGACGATCGGCTTCGTCATCGAGCGCATGCTCACGATATGGTCGGTGCGCATCGGGATCTTGCGTTCTTTGTCGCTCCAGCCAACCGCTTCGTGCAGCACAGCCTTGCCGTCGCGAATGACGAGCATCACGGCGCCGATGATGCGCTCATCGTCAGCCCACTTTTTCACCGCGCTGCCTGCTTCCTTCAGTTTCTCCGAAGACATCCCCACGTCTTCGGGCTTCGCGGCTGGGAAGACGTGCGGTTTCTGCGCAGCGAGCTGGCTCGCGCCAAGCGCCGCGAGGGCCAGTGACGCAAGGATCGCTGTTCGGAGAACGCGGACTGGGGAAGTTGTCATCATCTCTCCAATACGCTGGCTGCGCTCTACGCGTTCAGTGCTTCTCCGACAAATACATCATTCTCGAAAGCGCCCCTCGACGCGCCAGCTCGGCGACGGTCTCGAGGTAGTCCAGCTGCTTCGTGAGTACAGTGCCGAGTTGTGGTTCGAGCTCCGTTCGGTGCGCCTGCAAGGCGGCGAGTCGCCCAGAAGCGTTCGCGAGCGACGTCGCTGTGCGATTCTCCGTCTCAACGAGACGCAGCCCCTGAGACGCAATCAGTTTTTCATTCTCGCCTGGCGCTACGAAGTGCGTGTCACCGTGTACGCTGCGCCGCAGCACTTCCTCATTCGACATTGTGCCGGTGAGGACTCCGGCATCCGTGAACAGCAAGCGCCCACCAGGCCTCAGCACCCGCGCGGCTTCTTTGAGGAACTTGGATCGGTCGCGTAGGTGAAGAATCACATCTACTGAAATCGCCGCATCGAAAGTCTCAGCGGGGAAGGGAAGCGGGTCATTTATGTCGGCCTGTGCCAGCGACAGCAATGCGTCCACGCCGAGCGACTTCGCGCGCAAGCGTGCCACGCGCAGCGCGGCGTCACTCACTTCGACGCCTGTACCGCGGCACCTAACGAGCGAAAGGATGAATGTCAGCGGGCCGGCGGGACCGCAGCCGAGGTCGATCAGCCGGCTCGTCGGCACGAGTTGCAGCCGCCCGATGTCGCCGCGAATCTCGTCAGCGGTCACCCACGAGTGTTGCCCGATGTCTTCACCGTATGCCTCGCGGCGGATCTGCCGCATGAGCGGCGATTCGAATTCTCTGTAGAACGACTCGTAGTCGCTCAAAATCAGCTGCGCACGAAAACGCGGGCGAGTCTTGTCGTCCCGATGATGAATCCAGCGAGCAACGGCCCGTGCACGACGACTGCAGCTGGGATGATGCTCCAGTACCCTCGCGTCGGAACCCAGCGTTCACGGAATCCGCGAGCGAGGACGAGGAGCGAGAGCGGCAGGGTGAGAAGGATCGC
>CBQVAZ010000908.1:0-1570 GCA_967720205.1 uncultured Gemmatimonadaceae bacterium
CGGCGAAAGCTGATGAGGAGATCAAAGCTGGTCGCTATCGCGGGCCGCTGCACGGATTGCCGTATGGCGTGAAGGATCTCTTCACCACGAAAGGCTTTCCCACCACGTGGGGCGCAAAAGACTTCGAGAATCAGATCGTCGATGAGGATGCCGAAGTGGTCGTTAGGCTGCGCGACGCCGGCGCGGTGTTGATCGCGAAGCTGGCGACGGGACTCTTCGCGCAGAATGATCAGTGGTTCAGAGGACGCACGAACAATCCGTGGAATCTCACGCAAGGGTCTAGCGGCTCGTCCGCGGGACCGGCTTCAGCCACGGCGGCGGGCTGCGTGGCGTTCGGCATTGGCACTGAAACGCAGGGGTCGATCACGTCGCCAACTATTCGTTGCGGGATGAGCGCGCTGCGTCCGACGTTCGGGCGCGTGAGTCGCCATGGCGGGATGGTGCTGGCGTGGTCGCAGGATCGTGTGGGGCCGATCTGTCGCACTGTGGAAGACTGCGCCATGATCTTCAACACGATTCACGGCGTGGATGAGAAGGATCCGTCGACTGTGATGACGCCGTTTCAGTTCGACAGGACCATCAAGCTCGCATCGATGCGCATCGGTGTGGATCCTAACGCGCCGAAGGAGTTCGTCGACAAGCTGCGCGAGCTCGGCATGAATCCGACGACAATCGGTCCTCGGCCGACGGTTCCAGGATCCGGTGGCGGGCTTGGGGCGGAAGGCGCGGCGGCGTTCGATGCGTACGTGCAGCGCAAGGCCAAGGAGATCGGTCTGGACCTAACGAATCTGCCTGAGCCCGCGCCTGGCGGCGGTGGTGGTGGTGGAGCTGCGGCTGCTGCCGCGCCCGCGGCTGGTGCACCGGCGACGCCGCCTAACCCCATGGCACCGGCCGATTGGAACCCGCGTTTCGTGAACGGTCGTCGACCGCGGGCGTTCGAGTTCATTCAGAACCAGCGGCGTCGTTATGCGTTGATCACGAAGTGGGCCGAGTTCATGAAGGATCTGGACATGTTTATTGGCGGCGTGCAGGCGGACACTGGGCCTAACGCGCAGACTGGGCATCCGTGTGTCGTGCTGCCGTACAAGTTCGACGTTCCTACGCCTGGGGGCGGCGGAGGTGGTGGCGCGGCGGCTGCTGCGAATCAGCCGCCGGTTCAGCTCAAGCCGCAGCCGATTTGTGCGATAATCACTGGTAACCTGTACAACGACGACAAGATTTTGTCAGTGGCGCATCATTTTCAGATGCACACGGATTTTCATGCGAGACGACCGACGATCTAGCGACGGGCTCAGAATGCGTGCGCTGCCATGTCTGTCCACCGCGCTTATCGCGCAATTGTGATTATCCGTGCTTGGACGGATTATCCAGCGAAGCAGTGCTGTGTCGATGTTCCGGCCAGACTTGTGGTTAGCTGTCTCGTCGGCGCAAGCGGCGCCGGATTATCACGCGAGGAGCCGATGAATAACAATTCTTCGCACGTATTTGCGCCGACGGCTCGCAGGATACTTACGAGTTAGGCAGAACGCGCGGGCACTATGTCACCTTTCGGTACGCCTGAAACGAATTC
>CBQVAZ010000909.1:0-1554 GCA_967720205.1 uncultured Gemmatimonadaceae bacterium
GACCTTGTGCGCGACGCGCTGCGAACTCCGGAAAGCGAAGCGCGCGGTTACTACGACCTTTTCGTCAAGGAGCTGGAGAGCTTCACGGTACCGGTTTTCACAGTCCCAGGGAATCACGAGATCTTCGGCATCGAGCGGCACCGTTCGCTCGTGAGCACGGAGCACCCGCTCTATGGCAAAAGGTTTTACCGCTCGGTGCTCGGGCCTAACTACTACTCGTTCGAGTACGGCGGTGTGCACTTCATGGGACTGGACACTGTGGATTACGACGACCTGTGGTACTACGGGCACGTCGATTCGCTGCAGCTTGCGTGGATCAAACGGGACGTCGAGCGGCTGCCGGCGAGCATGCCGGTCGTGACGTTCAATCACATTCCGATGGTCTCGGCGGCGCAAATGATCGACGGATACGATGAGGAAAGCGTGGCCCCTACCGTCATTCGTCTACGTGGACAGCCACCGGCCTTCCGTCATGTCGTGCAGAATACAACTGACGTGCTCGACGTACTCGGCGATCGTCTCGATATCGCGTTAGGCGGCCACATGCACCGGCGCGAGTTTCTGCGCTACGAGACCGTCAGCGGCACGCGTCGCTTTTCGCAGACGGCGGCTGTCGTCGGTCCGGTTCGCGGCGAAGGGAAGATGGGCATCCGGTCCGGAGTTACGCTCTATCGCGTCAGTGATAGGCGCGTCGACGACGGCACGTTTATTCCACTTGAGCGTTAGCTACGAAAGAGCTTTAACACGGAGTCCCCATTCCCACCTGCCCGAGCTCGCTGAGACTTAACGGGCACCTAAAAAACAAAAACCCATACGGATCAAACGGATTTGGCAGATCGACCGAATCAAGATTCGTCGACGAGTCGAATTCGTACTATCCGGCTAATCCGGGGAATCCGTACGGGTTTTGCTTTTGAGCGGTTATCGTATCCGCGCGTAGTAGTTCTGGTGCTGGCGGAAGCGCGTCGGCTTGCCGTCCGGCCCCATCTCGAACACGATCTCCTCGCCTAACGCCTCATCGCGGCGCACGCGTCTGAACGTGTGCTCGCCAGTCTTGCGCATTTTCATGAGCGAGCGAAGTGGATCCATTGTCGGCAGCGAGAGGACGCTGAGGCCGTCCTCCCAGCGCACGACCGCGAGCTCGCCACCGAACGCGGACCCGTAGGTGCCGAGGTAGCGATCGAGTGACGCGTCGTACGTCATCACTGGAGACTGCGCGGAGCCCGTCGTCGAAACGGTTGTGGCCCCTGTGGATTTCGCTGCTGCGCGAAGCGCCGGCGACATGATCTCATAGACACGCTGCGACCATACGCTGGGATTCACGCCTAACGCGTTGGCCATCATGATTGTCGCGATCTTCTCGTCCGGCTTGAGCAAGAGCTGTGTGCGGAATCCCGGACACGAGCCGCCATGGCCCACGAACGTCTTGTTGTCGCTGCGCCAGACTGTGAAGCCCAAGCCCCACGTCGTCTCGAAGTCCGGGTCGACCCAATGCACGCGCTGCATCTCGCGCAGCGTATTTGCCTTGAGGATCTCGGTCCCGCCCTTGCCTAA
>CBQVAZ010000910.1:0-1547 GCA_967720205.1 uncultured Gemmatimonadaceae bacterium
TGTTCGGGGTACTGGCGCGAGTGCTTCGCTACTTCCATTCGGTGGAGGAGATCGGAGCGCTCCTCGCGGGAAAGTTGTTAGGCGTGCTGTTGCTCAGCTTCCTGGGTATGCTCATGCTGTCGAGCGTCATCACCGCGCTGTCGAGCTTCTTCCTGGCGCGCGATCTCGATTTGCTCGTCTCAGGACCTGTGGATTGGCTAACGCTGTATATCGCGAAGTTGTTGGAAACCGCGCTGCACTCGAGCTGGATGGTCGCGCTCCTCGCGCTGCCGATCGTAACGGCCTACGGCGTGGTGTACGACGGCGGGTGGCTCTATCCGCTCGTCGCACTCGCCGGCTTCATTCCATTTGTACTCATACCGGCGGCGATCGGCAGTGCGCTGACGTTGCTGCTGGTGAACGTATTTCCGGCGCGACGCACGCGGGACATCCTCGGATTCATCGCGCTGTTCGCCGCGGCTGGCGTCGTCGTGCTCGTGAGGCTGATGCGGCCGGAGCAGCTGGCGCGGCCGGAAGGATTTCGATCGCTCGTCGAATTCATTACGGTGTTGCGCGGGCCAACGTCGCCGATGCTGCCGAACGAGTGGCTGCAGCGAACGATCATGGGTTGGCTCACCGGTGATTTCGATCCGCTGTCGCTGTACTTGTTGTGGTCAACGGCAGCCGTGTTGATCGTTGCCGGGGCCGCGCTGCACCGTGCGCGTTATGCGGTCGGATTCACCAAAGCGCAGGAGAGCACGCAGCGCTGGGCTCGCGAGGGCCTCGCGGCGCGCGTTTTTACTGTGCTGCTCAAGCCGTTAGGCATCGTCCGGCGCGAGCTCGTGCTCAAGGAAGTTCGGCTGTTCTTCCGCGATACGACGCAGTGGTCGCAGCTCATTCTGCTGGCCGTGCTCGTCGTCGTGTACATCCTCAACATCCGATTGCTGCCGCTCACCGGCGACGGCGTCACGCTGTTCATCCGGAACTTGATCCCGTTTCTCAATCTCGCGCTCGCGGGATTCGTGCTGGCGTCGATCGCGGCGCGCTTCCTGTTCCCCGGCGTGAGCCTCGAGGGACGTACCTGGTGGCTGCTGCGCGCGAGTCCGCTCCCGATGCGCGAAGTGCTCTGGGCGAAATTCTGGATGGGAACGTTGCCGCTACTCATTCTGGCCGTAGGAATCATCGGCGTGACGAACACGCTGCTGCGAGTGGATGCTTTCATGTTCGCTGTCTCCGTCATGACGATCACGTTCATGACGTTCGCGCTCGCTTCACTCGCTGTCGCGTTTGGGGCGCTGTATCCGCGCTTCGAGACTGAGAATGCGGCCCAGATTCCAACCTCGTTTGGCGGACTCATTTACATGATGAGCGCTGTCGCGCTGATCGCCGGAATCATCATGTTCGAGGCGCGACCCGTGTACGCGTATTTACGCGCGCGCGCGTTCAACGAGCCAATTGCCACGGGCGACCTGGTGTTAGGCTTCGCGCTCGCCGGCACGCTCTGCATTGTAGCGATCTTCGCGCCGCTCGCGTACGCGCGCCGGCGTCTGGAAGCGATCGAGCGTTAG
>CBQVAZ010000911.1:0-1545 GCA_967720205.1 uncultured Gemmatimonadaceae bacterium
CGCTCATCCAGAGCGCGAAGCCAATCCCAATCAGCAGCAAGTAAGCGGCGCTCAAACCCGATGTGAGCGGGCGAAAGTCGACGCGCAGCTCGGCCGCGTCGCCAGGAAGTGTCCGCTCGAGCCTAACGGCTACCTCCTGCGCGAGGCCGTGTCTTCGCCCAGGTACGACCACCGGCTCGGCGACCTCTTCGCCTCGGCTATCGACGGACTGGCGGCGCTCAGTGACGAGAATCGCCGGTTCGCTGTTGTCGCGCGTCGCTTCGATCGTAACCGCCGTTATTTCGCGGTTCTCCGCACGAAAAGCCGACACGCCTTGCTGCGCCAGCGTCCATTCGCGCCCGAACGCGTCTCGTAACTTCGTCGATTCCCCCTGCCCTAACGAGACCGTGTATTGTCGTTCCCATCGCGCAGCGAACAACGCCAGCGCGGCCAGCATCGCAACCAGAAGCGTCGCCGCCGTGAGTGCGAATACGCCGCGCCGGCTCGGCGGCCACCATTGATGTCGCAACAGGGGTAGCAGAAGCACCAGTGTCGTGAACAGCAGGCCAATGAGCTGAAGCGATTGGGGTGCGCCTAACAGCAGCGCTGCCATCAGGCAGAGCCACGCCGCGAGAACCCAACGGCTCAGCAGCGGGCGGCGACCACTGTCGAGGGACAGCGCGGCCGCCGCGAGAATCAGCGCGCATCCGAGCAAGAGGAGCGGCTGCTGCGTGAACAAGAGCGGGTTTTGCAGCCGGGGAGCGAGGCCGCTTCCGTCCGTTAGCTGCCATGGCAGGCGCGCGAACGGAGGGGCACCTAACGCGGACCACGCGAGCGCAGCGAACACGATGAGCGCCAGTGCCGCCAGGCTCCACTCGCGCGGTGCGCGCCTGCCTGGACCAACCGCGGCGGTCGCACACGCGGACAGCAGCAACCCAAAGGCGAGACGCCGCCCGGCGGCTCCCGCGAACAACGCTCCGGCCTTGTACAGCGTCGGCAGATTCGTAGTCGTGTGCTGCGCGACGTATTTGAGCGACAGCTCGCTGCGCACCAAAGCGAGCGCGAGGCCTAACGTGGCGACGGCCGTCAGGCCGCAAATCCACGGGAATGCCCGCGCCGCCGCCACGGCCAGCGCATCATTCTGTCGATATGCACCAATTGCACTCCCGATGACCGCGAACAGCGCGACGAAGAGCGCCGCATACAGCGCCAGTTCGGCGAATGTCGTCAGGCGCCCTCTTTGCGAATCGCGGCGCCGCGCACTTGCTCCATAATGCGGTCCAGATCGCGCTCGACCCGTTCACGCTCGTCGCTCGGCCAGGGACCCTCGTGCGCCTGGAGATCTCGGATCTGCTGCATCATCTCGTTGATGAGAAGTCGCAGCAGCGCGTTTTTTCGGCGCTCGGGAAAGTCCGTCTCTTCCGACATGGCGTCAATATTATGCGTTAGGGGCGAAAACGCAGCGCCTTTTTGGGCGCAGTCAGGAGGCGACGCCGCGAAAGTCGTAGGGTGGAAGGTGCACGGCACGATCCGTCACGATCCCGTGATCAACTCGGCGGGTGTCAC
>CBQVAZ010000912.1:0-1541 GCA_967720205.1 uncultured Gemmatimonadaceae bacterium
ATGGCGAGCGCGGTCTGCGCTGCTGGTTCGCTGGCCATGGCCAGACGGGCCGAAACGCGAGAACTCCGCGGCCCCAGTGGGGATCCGGCCGAGGCCGAACTTACCGAGGACAAAAAGGGGGAACTGCTCGGACGCGGTGACTGACATGTCCGCGTGACTCCATCCCCCGGTTCGGAGGACGTTGCTCACATCCAGATGTGGACGGTGGCGTACGCCTAACGGACATGGCGTTCGCGGCGCAGTCCATAGAGGCGCACATGGCGAAGCGCATGTGCGTCATCCTAACGAGTCTGCGGCGTCCGCCGTAACGCCGTGTTAGGCAGCAACAATCTACGGTCGCTCATACACAACGTGACTCTCGTAGCGCTTTCGAATCGCCGCGAGCTCGGACAGTGCAAGTGGAACAGCGACCTGGCCTTCAGGTACGGAGGTCTCGCGTAAGTAACCATCGAAGCCAGGCTTCGAGAAGAAAAACGCAATTGCCAGGGGCTCGTTACTCGTGTTCTGAAGTGTTATCCGGGTGTGGCGCGGGATATAGATCGTTGCTCCCGCCTTGACCGATGCGACGCGGTCACTGACGCGAGCTGTCCCGGTGCCGCGCTGAATAAGGACGATTTCATCGGCGTCGAGATGATGATGCGGCGGAATGGTCTGACCGGGGGGAATTTCTTCCGTTCCCATTACAAACTCTGGTGCGGCGCCATTTTGCCGATCGATCTTGATGATGAGCGGTGCGCCTCCCAGCGTGCGACGCACTCGACGCTCGCCTTCATCGGCGGCGAGGATCAGCGGTCGTGGCTGCAGGGCCACGCCGCTCGGCAGAGCGTGAGCGAGCTTGGGCAGTGAGAAGCTTTGTGGGTGGCCGAGCAGCCCAAGAAGCACTAGGGGCACTAGGGGCACTAAATAGCCGAGTCGTCGCACCGCGAACCTCCCGAGGACAAGAATCTCTGGGTTGCTGCCTAACGGCATTGCAATTCTGCGTCGCATATCAATGGATGCTGCCGTGGCGAAGCAACACGGCCGCAAACCGCACAGAGGCCGCGGCGTGTGCAGCAACAGCTTGTTAGGCGGCGGTAGCCGCCCGTGAAGATTCGTACAGAAGGCGACGCCGAGTTTACGCGAAACCAAGCTGCTGGAGCATGAGCGATTGATCAAACTGCTCCCATCGCTCTTGTACCTTGCCCTCCACGACGCGATCGACGATGAGTCCGTCGAGTGCAATGGTCTTTCCCGTCGGCGGTGCCGCACCGAGCGGCCCTTTATGCGTTCCAGTGGCGTGCCACCGAAACGCCACCCGGTCGCCCTGAACTAGTTGGTCCTCGATCGTGAAGTGAATATCAGGAAAGGCGTTCAGCATGCCTGCTACGAACTCTTTCCAGGGGCCGACGCTGCGAAAAGGCTCTGGTACGCCGGTAATGTGGACAACACAATCCGACGCGAAAGCCGCATCGGCCGAGGATACATCGCCTCGGTTAAGACCCTCCACCCAAATGCGCTCATGTTCCATCAAGGATGCGACTGGCATGTTTCACCTGCCTCGG
>CBQVAZ010000913.1:0-1537 GCA_967720205.1 uncultured Gemmatimonadaceae bacterium
AATCATGGCCTCGTCCACCAGTTCTTCAACGACGACGATCACACGCGAGGATGCAAACGCCGCCTCTTTCTGCGTCCCGACCAGACCCCAGACTTGCGTATTGCCTAACGCGTCCGCCCGCTGCGCGTGAACGATCGTCACGTCCGGATTGAGCGCCGGGACCGTCGCCAACGACTCACCCGTGTACGGGCACTGCACAGACCGGATGCGAGCGTTGGCCGTCGGGATATCCGTCCCCATGTAGTCTTTGAGCGGCCAGAAGGGGAGCCGAGCGGCGCCCGCTGACAAACGCGCGACCATGCCGAAGTGACTGTACTCGTCCAACGCGAGGGGCGGCTGGCCGGATTCCACCGCGCGCCGGAAGGCATGAAGAGAGCCCGCTCCCGGATTCCCCGCCCAGGAGAAGACGAGCGTGCTCACGCAGCCGGCCGCAATCATCTGATCGGCTACCAGATCCGGCGTTAGGCGGCACAGTGTCAGGTTGCGACGCCGCTGCCGGATGATCTCGTGCGCCGCCGCGAAACAAATGAGATGTGTGAACCCTTCGATGACAACCGTGTCGCCGTCGTGCACGTGCTGCGCGATCGCGTCGCGCATCGTGCAGACCTTGCCGCTCATGCCGCCGTCAGCTCGGCCAGACACTCGTCGATGATCTGTACCCCGGTGTCGATGTCAGTCGAGTCGATGATGAGTGGCGGAGCGAGGCGCAGGGCGCTGCGGCCGGCGCCTAACAACAAGAGACCGCGCTGAAACGCCATTTCAACGAGCTTGTGCACCAGTTCACCGTCCGGTTCGCGCGTCGCCCGATCCTTCACGAACTCCAGCCCGATCATGAGACCGCGACCGCGTACGTCGCCGATCAAGGCGTACTTGCCGGCGAGCTTGCGCATCGCCCCAATGAGCCGCTCACCCTGCTCTCGCGCGTTCGCCATTAGCTCTCGCTCGACGAGATCGAGTGTCGCGAGCGCCGCCGCACAACAGACCGGATTACCGCCGAATGTCGAGCCGTGCGATCCTGTCTTCCAGCGATCGATCGTCTCGCGCGCGATCATCGCGCCGATCGGCATGCCCGAACCGAGTCCCTTGGCGGTGAGCAAAATATCCGGCTCGATCCCCTCGTGATCGCAGGCCCACATCCGCCCCGTGCGGCCGACGCCACTCTGTACTTCATCGCACACAAGCAGAATCCCATGGCGGTCGCACAGCTCGCGTAACCCGCGCATGAATCCGTGAGGCGGAACCACATAGCCGCCTTCGCCCTGGATCGGCTCCACGAAGATCGCCGCGACGTCGGCTGGATCGAGGTGACGTGTGAACAACTCCGATTCAATCGACGAGACACACGCCAGCGTGCATGCGTCGAGCGACGCGCAGTGCCGGCAGCGATAGCGATAGGCGAATGGCACGTGGTGCACGTCTGGCAGCAGCGGACCGAAGCCGGCATGCTGACGCGCTTTACTGGACGTTAGGCTGACGGCTCCCGTCGAGCGACCGTGAAAGGCGCCGTGAAATGCGACGATCGCCGTGCGTCGAGTGG
>CBQVAZ010000914.1:0-1516 GCA_967720205.1 uncultured Gemmatimonadaceae bacterium
CCAGCGTGAACGTGACGAACCTGTTGCTCGCTCGCGGCGTGCAGCGTCGCGGCGAGTTCGCGCTGCGCGCGGCCCTGGGCGCGGGGCGCGGCCGGCTGGTGCGGCAGCAGCTCACCGAAAGTCTGGTACTGGCGGCGTTAGGTGGAGCGCTTGGCATGGTCGTCGCGAGGTTAGGCGTTAGGGCGCTCACAGCGTTGAGCCCGCCCGATCTGCCAAGAGTCCACGCCATCCAGATCGACGGCGCGGTCTTTCTGTTCGGTCTCGTAGTGACAACGCTGCTCGGCGTCGCTATCGGATTGACGCCGGCACTGCAGGCGGCTCGCAGCGATCCGCAACAACAACTGCAGCAGGGATCACGGCGCATGGTTGCTCAGCAGCCGCGTGTGCGGCGGGCGTTGGTTGTCGCAGAAGTAGCGCTGGCATTAGTTCTCTTGGTTGGTACCGGTTTGCTCCTGCGAAGCCTGCAGCGCTTCTTCGCGATCAGCTCTGGCTTCGACGCATCGCAGACTCTCACGATGCAGGTGCAGCTCTCTGGCCATCGGTTCGACAAGGATAGCGCGACTTACCGTTTCTTCGCCGATGCGCTCGAAGCCGTTCGTCAGGCACCGGGAGTTGCCAGCGCAGCCCTAACGAGTCAGCTGCCGCTGAGCGGCGACGTCGATCTGTATGGCATGCGCTTCGAGCCGCCCGTGCCTGGCGAGTCGCCCGAAGGACGCGGGACGTATCGCTATGCCGTGAGTCCCGGGTACATCGAATTGTTGCGCATACCGCTCGAGGCCGGGCGCACGCTCTCTGAGCAGGACAACGAGAATGCACCGCACGTCGCGCTGATCAGCGAGAGTACCGCGCGACGGCGGCTCCCGGGCGTGGATCCCATTGGTCGCCAGATGCGCGTAGGCGATTCCGGGCCGTTCACGATCGTCGGTGTCGTCGGCGATGTGAAGCAGCAGTCGCTCGCGATGGACGACGCGGACGCTGTGTACACCACACCCACACAGTGGAAGTTCGCGGACAACGTGATGTCGCTCGTCGTTCGAGCGCGCGGCGAAGCCAGGTCCCTCGCGCCCGCGATTCGTCAGGCAGTGTGGTCGGTCGACAAGGATCAGGCGATCGTGCGTGTGGCGACGATGGAAGATCTGCTCGCGCAGTCGGCGGCACAGCGGCGCTTCGCCCTCATCGTGTTCGAGGCCTTCGCCCTCGCGGCGCTCATTCTTGCCGCGGCTGGCATCTACGGAGTGCTTTCGGGCAGCGTGGCCGAGCGTGTGCGAGAAATCGGCGTGCGTCAGGCGTTAGGTGCGTCCCGGACGGAAATCCTTGCGCTCGTGCTGCGTCAGGGTGCAGTGCTCACTGGCATCGGCGTGGCAATCGGCGTCGTAGGCGCGGCCGCGGCGAGCCGCGTGATTCGCGCGCTGCTGTTCAGCGTGTCGCACCTGGACCCGATCACGTACCTCGGGGTCATCGTCGTTATGGCCGTTGTCGCGACGCTCGCGTGCGCGCTACCCGCGTGGCGCGCCAC
>CBQVAZ010000915.1:0-1515 GCA_967720205.1 uncultured Gemmatimonadaceae bacterium
ACAGACCATAGAGAAGTCATTTCGCGCGCCGACGTGGACCTGATCGACGTCTGCACGCCCAGCGCGACGCACTTCGAGCTGGCCTGGGCCGCGCTCGAAGCCGGCAAACACGTGTTATGTGAGAAGCCGGTAGCGTTCGACTATCGCGATACATTGCGGGCCCACGAGTTGGCCAAGGCAAAGGGCGTCAAGACCAAGCTTGGCTTCACGTTTCGTTATGCGCCCGCGATGCGCTACATGAAGGCGTTGATCGACGAGGGCTTTGTCGGAACGCCGTACATCTTCAACGGGTACGAACAGAATTCGCAGTGGCTGGATCCCTCCACACCGCTGCGCCAGGCTGATCACACAGCCGATCAATCGGTGCTGCAAGTCTCCTCGCTCGAGGGCTACGGCGCTCCGATCATCGACCTCGGCATGTGGTTCGTCGGCAGCGCATTCGCCAGCGTCGTCGGGACGATGCGCAACTTCGTGCCGGAGCGAGTGGTGCGTGCGACTGGGACGATGATGCGCATGAACATCGACGACGGCGACATCTTCATCGGCGAGTACGCAAACGGCGCGTTAGGCTCCGTGCAAACGAGCTTCGTGACCGTGGGCAATTATCCGGGACTCGAAGCACGCGTGTACGGCAGCAAGGGCGCGATCATCTGCCGCCTCGTCGAGGAGCGCGGCATCTGCGAATCGCTCAAGGTGGCGACGAAGGAAGCGGTCGAGTTTCAAGAGATCGAAGTCCCGCAACGCTTTTATCCCCCTGACGGGAGTCCCAAGGAGTCGTGGCGCACGTTGTTCTACGCGAACCTGGTCTCGTCATTCATCGGCGAGATAATGAACGGGGGCGGAGAGAACGAGGGAGACTTCCATGATGGCGCGCGCGTGCAAGAGGTCATCAATGCCGTCGAGCTTTCGTTCAGGGAGCGAAGATGGGTGACGCTGCCGTTAGGCAGGCCTTAGCCCTCCGACCTCTGACCTCTGACCTCTGACCTCTGACCTCGTAGTGTCGCTGGATTCCTTCTTCGAATCGTATTACCGGCTACGGCCGGTGAACGCGACATTTACCGGCGTCCACGACTTCGACGACCGGCTGCCCGACTGGTCCCCAGAGGGGCTGGCCGCGGCCGCCACGGAAATGGCATCGCTCCGGACAACTCTGCAGCGCGCGGGCCCGCTCACGTTAGGCGACGACGTGTTGGCTCGCCGAGACTGGGATCAGATCGACCGAGCGCTGGCCGACGCCTTTCTCGCGATTCAGCTCGCCGAGCATGAGAGCGGACACTTTCACTCTGGCAATCCGTCGCTCGCCATCGGCGAGGCGCTCTTCGGCGTAATTTCGTTGATGACGCGCCCATTCGCCGATCTCGAGTGGCGCATGGAGCACGCGGCCAAACGCCTTGCCGCGATTCCGCCCTTCCTGTCGGGGGCCGAGCGGAGTTGGTCCACCGCTGGTCGAGTGATACCCGTCGCCTGGATCGAACGCGCGCTGCGAGAGTGCGAAGGCGGTCGCAAGCTGTTTAC
>CBQVAZ010000916.1:0-1513 GCA_967720205.1 uncultured Gemmatimonadaceae bacterium
CGTGAGCGTGCTTTGGAGGAATCTCGCGCCGTCAGGTCGACCAACGATGCAGCGGCATCGCCAAGGAGTCGCCGCCCTAAGCGCGTGGCGATTTCGGCATCAGCCCAGGCGAGTCGAAGCGCGCCGTCACGCTGGCGAGCAACAGAGCGCAATGCGTACGGTGTTGCGGCGAACGGATCGGCGGTGATCGCGTAATTGAGCCAATCGCACGCCGTGTCAGGTCGTCGAGCGACCAGCGCGAGAACCGCCAACTCTGTGAAGGCCGGCGCGTAGCGTCGCGACAGCGACACCGCATCCTGCAGACGCTTTTCACCGTCAGAGCGACGACCCGCACGCAGAAGCGCATTGGCTTCCTGCCACGCGATTTGAGGATCACGAGGATCGAGTGTCGCTGCGCGACGGTATGTCTCGCGCGCGGCAGGTGTCATTCCCGAGAAGGACAGCAAGCTCCCGCGCGCCAACCATGCGAGCGCAAACGTAGAGTCGAGCGCGATAGCACGATCGGCGGCTTTTTGTCCCTCGACCAGGAGCGGTTCTGGGGAATCATCGGATTCTGTGAGACCGGCTTCGAGTGAGCGAGAAATTGTCAACGCAAGACGGGCATGCGCTTCGGCGAATCGCGGGTCGAGGCGCGTCGCTTCTCGAAAGAACTCGATCGCGCGACGGTAGTAGCGCTGGCTACGTTCGCGATCGGCGTCGAGTCCGCGGAGATACTGCTCGAACGCGACCGGGACGTTAGTACCTCCCTGAACTGGAGGCACCGATTGGGGATTCTGGCCACGGATGCGTGCCGCCACGTTGCTATGCACACTGCGCGCGATGTCCAGTGCGTGCTCGGAGCTGATCGGGTACTCCTCCTGCCACACGGTCTTCGCCGCCTTCGCATCGTAGAGGGTCATCGTTAGGCGCGTCCCACGAGGTGACCCTTGGATTGTACCCGAAAGCAAAAAGCGCGTGTGCAACGTGCGCGCGGCCTCCGCCGATTGTTGACCGTCGCTCGGAGGCGCTTGCCTGATCCCCTCGCGTGTCGCCACGGTGATGCCAGATTGTCGCGCAAGCTGGTAGGCAAAGTGATCCGCGAGTGCGTCTGCCAAGTAGCGCTCGCCGGCCGAAACCGAGCGTACGTAGAGTGTAATGACAGCAAGGTCCACTTCCAGCGGCGGATCCGGTAGCCGCTCCTTCACAGCACTGGAGCCACGAGCCGAGGCGGTGACGATGCCTAACGAACCAGCGCACGGCGGTGGCGAGGCGATCGAGCGCCACTGCACCGCAGCCACTGCTGGCAGCTGGCCCACCTCCTTCGGAGGGAACGCGAGCGTCGGCCCGATCGGTTTCTCGTTAGGCGACGTGGTGGCCGTGTCACGCTGCGGCGGTTGCCTGACCGCAGGCAGTGGAACGGCTGGCGTCGTCGTCGGCGTGCGTGGATTCGGTACCGGATCGGCGCGAATCGAGGCCGCGCCCGGCGCATTCTTCGCCGCTCTGAGGACCGCTGCGCTGACCGAGTCGACGTGCG
>CBQVAZ010000917.1:0-1513 GCA_967720205.1 uncultured Gemmatimonadaceae bacterium
CGGCTGTGCGCCGAGTTGGCCTCGTCCACCACGACCGTAGGAAGGTTGCGCACCTCGGTGCGGATGGCGAAGCCGAAGAGGAGGAGCTGAATGGCGGGGATGACGACCATCATCGCCAGCGTAAGACGATCGCGCCGCATCTGGATGAATTCTTTCCAGAGCATGGGCCATAGCAGTGAGTGGCGCGCGCGCGCAAGGAGCGTCGTCATGCCGCCTCTGGTTCGTTTTGTCGTTGGAGGTTGATGAACACATCCTCGATGGACTTGGTGCCAAAGCGGGTCGTGATTTCGGCAGGCGTGCCTAACGCGATCAGGTGGCCACGCGAGAGGAATGCGAGGCGCTGGCAGCGCTCCGCTTCATCCATGTAATGCGTGCTGACGAGGATCGTGGTGCCGTGACTCGACAGCTCGTAGATGCGCTCCCAGAAGAGTCGTCGGGAGGCAGGGTCGACACCGGCGGTGGGCTCGTCCAGGAAGATCATGTCGGGCCGATGCGTGGTAGCGCATGCGAGGGCGAGCCGCTGCTTCCATCCGCCGCTCAGCGTGCCGGCCAATTGCCGCGCCCGCGCGGTGAGCTGAAACGCGTCCATCTGTTCTCGGACACGCCGCTGCCGCTCCGGATTCGTTAGGCCGTAGAGGCCCGCATAGAACTGGACATTCTCGGCGACCGTGAGATCGTCGTAGAGCCCGTATTTCTGCGACATATACCCGATGCGGCGTCGCAGGCGCTCGGCATCGCGCACGACGTCGTAGCCGACAACCGACGCACTACCCGCCGTGGGCGCCATCAAGCCGGTGAGTATGCGGATTGTCGTCGTTTTGCCGGAGCCGTTCGGACCCAACAAGCCGAAGACTTCTCCGCGCTCGATCGACAGGTCTAGGCCTTCCAGCGCGACGATGGGCCCGAAGACTTTGCGTAGCCCATGCGTTTCGACGGCTAACGGCGTCATCGGACGCTGTCCACTGGGAAACGCACGCGCAGCGGCAGGCCGGCCTTGAGCGTTCCCGTCGAGTCGTCCAGCGCGACTTTGACTGCGAACAAGAGATCTGCGCGTTCTTTCTCAGTGAGCGCGACGCGCGGAGAAAACTCCGCCCGCGGCGAGATCTGGACGACGGCACCACCAAATTCCAGCCCAGCCACGCCGTCGATCGTCGCGCGGACGCGCTGACCAACGCGGAGTCCCGTGAGCGTCGTCGGACCGACGTACACGCGCACCCACAGCCGTTGGGGATCGCCTAACGCCGCGACGGGAACCCCTGCGCCTAACAGCTCGCCCGGCTCCGCATAGCGACCGAGCACGACACCGGCGATGGGTGCGACGAGCACGAGATCCGTCGCGATCGCCTGCCCGGCTTCGAGCTGCGCCCGCGCCGATTCGACGTTGGCTCGCGCCGCGCGGATGCGCTCCGGACGTGTCCCCTCGTGCAACTGCTGCAGCGTGGCACGCGCAGCGTCGCGGCGACTGGCCGCCACGCGCGCGGCTGTCTCAAAACTCTCCACCTGCGACTCGCTC
>CBQVAZ010000918.1:0-1507 GCA_967720205.1 uncultured Gemmatimonadaceae bacterium
CGAAGGTCACTTACGAGCGCTTCCTATATCCCGGCACTCAGCTCGGCTTCCATAACGACACAACGCCGCGCTACGACGCGGCAGCGGCTAAGCTGGCTTGGGAGCGCACGCTTGCGTTCTTCAACAAGAACGTGCGCTAGCCCGCCGGTCGCTACTGCACCACGTTAGGCGGCCTGACGGTCATACCGGCGTGCCGCGCGGCGAAGGCCCAGATGTCTGCCAGCTCGGCGATCCGCCGGTCGAGCGGCCTGTACCCGTGACTGCCCTGTGCCTCGACACGGATCAATACGGGCCGCGTGCAGCCGGGTGTCGCCGTCTGCACTTCCTGCATCGCCGCTGTGAACTTGAAGGAGTGGCTCGGCACAACGCGATCGTCGTGATCTGCCGTGGTCACTAACGTCGCCGGATAGCAGACGTTAGGCTTGATATTATGCAGCGGTGAGTAGGCTTTGAGGTACTGGAATGCCTTGGGATCGCTCGCGGCGCCGTACTCAGTAGCCCACGCGGCGCCGCCAGTGAACTGATGGTAGCGCAGCATGTCCAGCACAACGACCTGAGGAACCGCGACGCCATACAACTCAGGGCGCTGCGTCATCACGGCTCCAACGAGCAAGCCGCCGTTGGATCCGCCATTGATCGCGAGATTGGCGGCCGACGTGTACTTCTCGGCGATCAAGTACTCCGCGCCGGCGATGAAATCGTCGAACACGTTCTGCTTCTTCTCGAACATTCCGGCTTCATGCCACGCCTCGCCGTATTCGCCACCGCCGCGAAGGTGTGCCACGGCATAGACCCCGCCTTGCTCCACCCACGCGATGACGTCCGGTTGGAAGTACGGCGTTAGGCTGATGGAGAATCCACCGTACGCGTACAGCATCGTCGGGTTCTGTCCGTTCTTCACCATATCCTTTCGGTGCGTCACGAACATCGGCACGCGCGTCCCGTCTTTGCTCTTGAAAAACACGCGCTCGGTCGCGAAGAGGGCAGGATCGAACGTCAGCTTGGGCGGATTGAAGGACCGGCTCGCATTCGTCTTGGCGTCGTATACGTAGACGGTGCTCGGCACCAGTGGCGATGTGTACGCGTATAGCAGCTCCGGACGATCGAATCGCCCCAGGAGCCCTGAGGCGCTGCCCAGTCCCGGCATGGGGACATCGCGCTCGAGCTTCCCGTCGAGCGAATACAGCCTAACGATCGAGGCGACATCCTGCAGCGACAGGACGCCGATGCGCCCCGCGATCAGCGAGGCCCCTTGAATCGCCGTCTCGCCTTCCGGAATGACTGTCGTCCAGTTCTTCGGTTCCGGCGTAGCGACAGGCGCCGACACGATCTTGCGCCGCGGCGCATCCTTGTCGATCTGCAGATACAGCCGACCGTTGGCTACGCCTAACGGGGTGTAGTTGCCGTCGTGGCCTGTCACGACCGGACGGACGGTCGCCTTCACGTTAGGCCGCATCGGGTCCCCGAGGTCGGCCATGTACACTTCGTTCTTGTCGGTGCCGCGCGA
>CBQVAZ010000919.1:0-1507 GCA_967720205.1 uncultured Gemmatimonadaceae bacterium
GGAGCGTACATTGAGCGCACACTTTGACCGAAACGGAGCGCGACGATGAAAGCTACACCGAGCATCATGTTGGTAGCGCTCGCGATCGCTTGTGGCGGCGACAGAACGCCGCAGGCTGACACGACGGCTGCTGTTCCGACGGTCGCTGATACGCCTAACGCCGCTGTAACGATACTCGCGCCAGCGGAGGGAGACACCACAGGCAGCGACGTCACGATCGCTCTTGGGAAAGCCGGCGTGACAATCGAAAAGGCGAGCGGCGTACGCGCCGACGGCTTTGGCCATCATCATCTCTTCCTCGATACAACAGCCGTCGCCGAGGGAGAGGTGATTCCACCGACGTCGAGTCGCGTCGTTCACATTGGGACTGGCGATTCGACATACACGTTCAAGGGTTTGTCACCCGGCGCGCACGAGGTCATTGCGGTCGTTGGCTACGGCGATCATTCGGCGATGCCTGCGCGGCGCGATACCGTGCGCTTTGTCGTCAGGCGGTAAATCGTGCGGCAGTTAGGCACTCGCCTGCTCCTTCTAGCCTGTTTCGCCGTCGGAAATGGCGCCGCACTCGGTGCGCAGCCGGGAACTGCTAGCGAACGCACAGGCCGTCAGCTGTACGTAGCCGCTTGTCAGAGCTGTCACGGTCCGGAGGGTCGTGGCTCGCCCATTGCCCACGTCGGCTTCAGCGATCCACTTCCTGATTTCACCGATTGCTCGTATGCCTCGCGCGAGGCTGCCCAGGATTGGGAGACCATCGTAAGGCAGGGTGGACCTGTGCGTCGCTTCTCGCGCCGCATGCCGTCGTTCGGACTTGCGCTCAGCGCCGACGAGATCGCGCGCGTCGTGCACTATGTGCGCTCGTTATGCAGCGATCACACATGGCCACGCGGTGAGCTCAACCTGCCGCGCTCCATGGAGACCGAAAAGGCCTTTCCGGAGGACGAAACGGTCGTCACGGGCTCCTACGTCAAGGAGAACGGAGCTCGCAGCCTCAGCAGCACGATCATCTACGAACGACGCATCGGTGCGCGCAACCAATGGGAGGTTGCTGTCCCATTCGCCGTGCAGCAAGCGAGCGATAAGCGCTGGTCCGGCATTCATGTTGCCGACGTCGAGTTGGCCGTCAAGCGCGCGTTCATCCACGACGCGGAACGCGGGCACATTCTCTCGGGCGGGCTCGAGCTCATTTTGCCGACCGGTGACCGGCAGCGAGGCTTAGGCGACGGAACACTCGTCTACGGCGGATATCTGCTCGCGGCGCAGGCGTTTCCCGCCAATTTCTTTTTGCAGATGCAGGCCGGAGCGGAATTCCCAGTCAAGAACGAGATGCGCGAGAAGGAAGGCTACGCGCGTGCCGTCTTCGGGACGACGACATTCGCGTTAGGTGGCCGCTCTGTGAGTCCCATGGCCGAGCTTGTAACCAGCCGTGCGATCGGCGTGAACGGCGCCAGCACTACGGCCGACTGGATCCCGCAGGTCCAGGTCGCGCTCACGCGGCGACAGCATATCC
>CBQVAZ010000920.1:0-1505 GCA_967720205.1 uncultured Gemmatimonadaceae bacterium
CGCCCATTTCACCGAACGCAAGCTTCACGGCAATCTCGGGAACGCTCATCAACGTCGGCCGCTTGAGCACGCGCCCGAGTACTTTGGTGAACTCCGCGTTCGTGACAGGATTCTGCGCCGACAGATTGAACGGGCCCTGGACATTCGACTCGATCATGAAGCGGATGCCGCGCACCCAATCGCTGCGGGCAATCCACGGCAGCCACTGCTTGCCGCTGCCGATCTTGCCACCACCACCTAACAAGAAGATCGGCACGAGACGCTGCAGAATGCTGCCCGACCGGTGCAACACGACCCCGGTGCGATTATGCACGACGCGAATACCTGCGTCCCGCGCCGGCTGTGCAGCCTCCTCCCACTCCTTGGCGACGCCGGCAAGCCAGTCATCACCTAACGCGCTGGATTCCGTCAGCAGTTCGTCGCCGCGGTGGGCCCCGTAGATCCCGACGGCTGAGGCACTCACGAGCACTCGCGGCTTGGAATCGAGCTGGGCGAGTGTTCGCGCGATCAAGGACGTTCCTCGCACTCGGCTGTCCTGGATCGCGCGCTTCGCGCCGCGTGTCCAGCGTTGGGCGATGTTCTCGCCAGCGAGGTTCACGACTGCATCGACACCGGCGAGTCGCGCCGCGTCCAGCTGGCCCGCGTTAGGATCCCAGCGCACATCGGCGTCGTGACCGCGGCCGATTCGAAGGACATTGATATCGTCGCTGCTGAGCGAGCGCGCGAGCGCCGAACCGAGAAAGCCCGAAGCGCCCGTGATCGCGACTATCAAAGCAGTGCTCTAGATCTCGGCGTCGCCGTCGACGCTCCGCCAAAGGTACCATGTTGCGACGCTGCGATAAGGCGCCCACTTGGCCCCGATCGTATGCACGCGCTCGGAGGACGGCAGCTTGCGAAGACGGTACGCGCGTTTGATTGCGTTGCGCACGCCGAGGTCGAGGTCGGGGAGGATGTCAGGGCGTCCCAGCCGGAAGATGAGGAACATCTCGGCGGTCCAGCGACCGATTCCCTTGACGCGAGTGAGGCGCGTGACGATGTCAGCGTTAGGCAGCTCCTCGATGCCGTGCATGTCGACGTCGCCCGACGTCACCCGAGCGGACAGGTCGCGTACGTAGGCGAGCTTCTGCCGCGAGAGGCCGGCCCCGCGCAGCGCGTCGTCGGTGGTGCCTAACAATTCGTCCGGCGTGGGGTCGCGGCCGCCGAAGAGCGCTTGCACGCGGCGATGGATCGCCAGCGCGGCAGGACCTGCGAGCTGCTGGTACTGGATGGCGCGGAACAGCGCGTGGTAGTGCGTCCCCTCGCTGCGCACAGCGAAGCGACACGGCCCCACGGCGGCGATGATGCGCGCCATCACGGGATCGGATTTCTTGAGATGCGTGACTGCTTTGCGATGCACGACGGAGGTCTGAGGTCTAGGTCTGAGGTGAACCCTAACAGCTAAGACCTACCGGGCAACTTCTTCCTTCGGCGGCAGCAGTTTCCGTGCATGGCATGAGTCGGCGCCA
>CBQVAZ010000921.1:0-1505 GCA_967720205.1 uncultured Gemmatimonadaceae bacterium
GCTGTGTGTGTTCCGATCATGATCTCCTGTCTTCTGGCGGAAGCGAACACCGCGGTCAGAACGGAGGGTTGAGGATCTGGCTGGTTTTGACGCTCGTCGTCGCGAAGCAGCCGCCATTGGTTTCCTTCGCGGTGACCCAGACGTCGACGAGTGGATCAGCGCTGAAATTCCGCTGCGGCATGAGAAAGATGCTCTTGCTCCAAGCGAGAGCACCGCCGGCGTCGGTGTTGCCGCTTTCTGAAAAGTCCACCTGCGTCGCGTTGAGCGCTGGATAATTGCGGAACGAAATCGTCATCGGCACACTGGAGTGGAAGTTGCTGCCGTTGACTCTGAAGAGGACCTGCGCCGGACCGCCTGGTGGTGCGGTGATCGCGGTCTGTTTAACAAGCGCCGAGATTGTCATTCCCGTTTTGCCGCATGGCTCGCACGCTGCGAGCGACACGATAAATGCAGCAACGGCGAGGCGTGGCCGTGCTAGGCGCGAACGAAGGTGACTGCTCGCCTTGTTGCGTTCCATGTGACAACCTCTTTTGCGTTGGTGGGGTCGCCTAACGCTCCGCTATTTCGGACGCACGCTGAACTGCGAGATTTTGTCGCCAGGCGCCAATCCGAGCTGCACGACGAATGTGCGTTCTCCGAACGTCGCCTGGTAGAGGTAGATCCTGTCATCGCCCAATTCGCGACGCTCGAGGAGCTCGAGTTTCCGCGGAGCTCCGAGTGGATGCAAGAGCGCTTGATACCGCGCGGCAACGTCCGGGAAGAAGCCCGCCCGCACATACGCGAAGTCTTTCTTCGAGAGCTCACCTTCTGCCGCAGCGTTCAAGATTTCGTGCACGCGTGCCGCAACCGCGGGTTCGTTGTCGGCGATCGGCGATGGCTCCACGCGCGCCAGCTTTGGATCGAACATCGCCGCGATCCCTTCGACGAAGCGGCCAGTATTCGCGCCGGCCAGGTTCGCGAATGCGATGATCGTTAGGTCGTCGCCCAGGTAGCGCGCGATGTACGTCTGGAAGCCTTGCCACGCGCCGCCGTGCTGCTGCGTGGCTTGCCCGCGCTCGTCGGAGACGGACCAGCCGAAGCCGTAGGGATACGTCTTGCCGCTGTTCAGCGTGACCGGTGAAAAGACGCGCGCCCAGCTCTCGGGCTTGAGTATCGCCTTGGCTCGCAGTCCGCGATCCCAGGCGACCATGTCGAGCACCGTTAGGTACAGCGAGCCGTCGGCCGTCGTATTGATCATCGGCGCGACCCACTCCTGGTTCTTGAGCTCACCTTTTACGAACCTGTATCCGGCTGCGCGATTCGGGACGATGTCTTCCTCTGTGATGATGCGCGCCGTCTTCATTCCCAGCGGCGTAAAGACTCGTTCCTTGAGGAGGTCACCGTAGAAGTGTCCCGACACCTTGTGGACGAGGATGCCGAGTAGCACGTAGCCAGTATTGCTGTAGTTCCAGCGCGAGCCCGGCTCGAACTCTGGCGTTAGGCCATACGCCATCTTGGTGAGATCG
>CBQVAZ010000922.1:0-1503 GCA_967720205.1 uncultured Gemmatimonadaceae bacterium
ACGACCTCCGCTACGACAGAGTGGTCGGCATGAGGTGTAAGCTGCGCGGAGACGCTAGCGTTGCAAGGGTCTTTTGTAGCCATCGGTTTGACAGTCCGTGCGAGAATCGCCAGCGTCAGCGTCAACTTGATTCCCTCTAGCGACCATGAGACGATCATCCTTTGCAGCCGCAGCAGGTCTTGTTGCAACGTTAGGCGCGGCCTTGGTTACTTTGGTGACGGCGCGTGCGGCTAAGGCGCAGAACACTCGGCGCCCTGCAGCCCAACCGTTCTCCGTGGTTGAGGCGAGCATCGCCGATATGCGCACGGCGCTGGAACAGAAGCGGACAACCTCGCGCGACATCGTCCTACAGTACCTCACGCGCATTGCGCTCTACGAAGACCGGCTGAACGCGGTAATCGCAGTCAATCCTAACGCGCTCGCCATCGCCGACTCGCTCGATCGACTACGCGCGCAAGGACGGATCCTAGGGCCGTTGCACGGCATCCCGGTCGCGCTCAAAGACAACATCCACACGACCGATATGCCGACCACCGGCGGCGCGCTCGCGTTCGCTGACTTCGTGCCGCCTTACGAGGCGACCCTCACGAAGAACCTCAAAGCGGCCGGCGCGATCATCATCGCGAAGGCGATGCTCACCGAGCTCGCCAACTGGGTCGCCAGCGGAATGCCCGGTAACTACAACGCGCTCGCCGGCTATGGCATGAACCCGTGGGATCCGCGACGCGACCCGCGCGAGCAGAATTTCGACGGTCGACCAGTGTTAACCACGGGTGGATCCAGCTCTGGCGTCGGCACGAGCGTGAGCTTCTGGGCAGGGAATGTCGGCACGGAAACCTCAGGGTCGATTCTCAGTCCATCGAATCAGAACATGCTCGTCGGTATCAAGCCGACCGTCGGTCGCATCAGCCGCTACGGCGTCATTCCGATCACAGCCGATCAGGATACACCAGGCCCGATGACACGCACAGTATCTGACGCCGCGATCATGTTCGGCGCCATGGAAAGCGCGCAGCCGGACCCTAACGATTCGGCGACGACCAAGTGTCCGCCCGCTGCAGGGCGCGACTACACAAAGTTTCTCAACCCTCGAGGCCTGAGCGGCGCGCGCGTCGGAATCCCGCGCGCGTTCTTCTACGATCGCAGCGGACCGTCTGCGCCAGGGCGTACGGAGCTGCGCGGTGGCTTGAACGACGCCCAGAAAAAACTCATGGACGAAGTGATCGCGGTGCTCAAACAGCAGGGCGCCGTCATCGTCGATCCGGCAGACATCCCCAGCGTCACTGATACCAACGCGGCGAACAACCTGCTCAACTGGAGCCCGTGCAGCGGGGACCAGTCCAAGGGACGCGACGCGGAATGTACAATCGCCTTCAAGTACGGCATGAAGCGCGACTTCAACGCCTGGCTAAAGTCGTTAGGCGACAAGGCACCGGTGAAGTCGCTCACCGAGCTGCGCCAGTGGAACATCGCGCATCAGCGCGCCGGTGCGATCAAATACGC
>CBQVAZ010000923.1:0-1501 GCA_967720205.1 uncultured Gemmatimonadaceae bacterium
GTAACTGTCACCTCATGGGTCATCCCCTCGCCGCTCATAGCGTCCTGGCAGGCTCGCTCGCGGATGACAACCGTTAGGCGATGCCCGTCCGCTGTCGCGTCGTAGGTGGTGGCTCCGGTCGAGTCGAGTGCGGGGGCAGGGGCCGGTGTGGTGACTTTCTTCTCCCCATAGTCTGCCAGCAGGTACATCGACTTCCCGGCGTCGATCTCGAGAAGCCAGCCCGGCTCCTGACCGATGGCCCTGAAATCGATACCACGGCGGCGCGCGTCATCCCATGGCGACGACCCCTGGGACTGAGTCGGATGCGTCTCGACGTTTGTGCTCGCGCTGTCCGGGCCTGTCCGTGCGGTGTCGTCTGTACGCGAGGCGCCAGACGGGCCGCACGCGAGCGAACTCGTTAGGAGTGCGAGCGATACAAAACGGGCTGTGCCATGGACCAACATGAGAGCAGTATTTGACATGGGCATCCGCGTCACCACGAGTGTCACGAGAATCTACCTCAACGTCAGCGCCGCTTTCGGTGATCTCGGGAGACGGCCGCGAGGTTGTTAAGTTCTCTTTCCAATCGAGCCTAACCGGAGCGCCAGATGCTCGTGCCGTACAAGCCGCAAGGGCACACCACCGTCTCGCCATACCTCATCGTCGATGGCGCCGGCAGGACAGTCGACTTCCTAAAGGCAGTATTCGGCGCGATCGAGCTGCGCAGGTTCCGCGACTCGTCAGGCAAGCTGATGCACGCCGAGGTGCGAATCGACGATACTGTCGTCATGCTTGCCGACGGGACGGAGGGATGGCCGCCCATTCCTTGCTACGTGCACGTCTACGTGCGCGACGTGGACAAGACGTACAAGAAGGCTCTCGACGCAGGCGCAACATCGGTCCAGGAGCCGGTCAAGAAAGACGACGCGGACAAACGCGGAGGCGTCAAGGACCCGGGCGGCACGACATGGTGGATCGCGACGAAAGTCGAGTAGCTCGCACAGCACGTTAGGCGCGCTGCTCGACATGCACTCGCACGTGTATTCGACAGCCTGGTATTCCACGTTCCTGGACACGATCCCCGCCGAGCAGACCGCGAGCGAAGTGGCCTTCATCTCGCGGCAGATCCCGCTCGCCTCGCACGGCAAGATCCTCGACGTCTGTTGCGGACCTGGGCGTCACGCGAACCAGCTCGCACGAGCGGGCTATCGTGTCTTCGGCATGGACAACAATGCGGCGGCCATCGCCCGCGCTCGTGAGGCAGCTCCCGACTCAGCGACGTATCGAGAGGGAGACATGCGGCGGTTGGGAGCGCTCGGCGAGCGCTTCGACGGTGTCATCAATCTGTGGGCGAGCTTTGGCTACTTCGACGACGCGACCAACGAAGCGGTGCTGCGTCAGATTGCCAGCGTCCTGCGCGACGGAGGCCGTGCGCTGCTCGACGTCTATAATCGCGATCACATGCTATCGCTCCCGGCGAGCGAGAGCGGCAGTCGCGCTGGGATGCACGTCACGACGGAGC